>NZ_JBBPCC010000033.1:0-67033 GCF_038070315.1 Paenibacillus filicis
CCGGAACAACAGGAGCAACCGCAGCCACAGGGGCAACAGGAGCTACAGGAGCTACAGGAGCCACGGGAGCCACAGGAGCAACCGGAACAACAGGAGCAACCGCAGCCACAGGGGCAACAGGCGCTACAGGAGCTACAGGCGCTACAGGAGCCACGGGAGCCACGGGAGCCACCGGAGCTACAGGAGCAACGGGAGCCACCGGAGCAACAGGAGCTACAGGCACTTCAGGGGCTTTCCAACAATTTCAGGGGGCCCTGAATACTCCAAATACAACGGGTAGTTCAGCAATTCTCATAACCGCTACCCCGACCACACTAAAAACTGTCACATTAACAGGTGTAGTTGGAGGCCGTGTCTGGTTAACTGGGATTGTTGGTTGGGAATCAACGGCTGGCAATACTGCAGTTCAACTTCAGATTCTTCGCGGAGCAACTGTGATTTTTAGCATTAATCAGCATGCAGCCGGTAATACCACATTTAGCACTTCCTTTGTTGATCATGTTGACTTAACCCCTGGAACTGGAAGTGTTACGTATTCGTTAGATATCCTGACTGTTGTCGGTACAGCTACTGCTATTGGAGGCACCACTTTCACAGCAGCTTTAATCGTTCCTTAGCTCAGTAGGCAAAAATGTTGGGCGGCAAGCTAAACTTAGGGGTGCTTCCATGTTGCCATGGAGCACCCCTTCTTTTTATGCACGTTCAAAAAAAGTCATTGCATCTAACTGCTCTTTGACAAGCTGTGCGGCATTATCAAGCGTTTCGGCTTGCAGGATGATTCGGTTTTGTTCATATTTTTGCATGGCATGTTCATAACGCGGGTCGTGATAATGTTCTAGCAGGAGTCTGACCCCTTGTTCGAATTGATGTTCCTTCAGAGCTCCCTCGATTTCTTTGGCGATGGGGGTATGAATCCGTTCCTTGATAAGCCTATAAGCCAGAAGCAGCTCTTGCTTATGCTCCCAAGGCCGGTAGTCCTCAATAATATGGCGTGCTCGCTCTTCAATGGGTATTTCAATAAAAAGTTGTACAGCAGAGTCCTTTTTGTGGTAAAAAAGTCAGGGATAACAGTTTTTCCAATCCACTTACTTTCTCCTTCAATCAAAACATAGGGTGAATTCTCCAATTTTAAGAGGTTCGTGAGAAGAAGGGATTCAAACGTTTTTTGATTGTTTGCCGTGAGCCCTACTTGTCCAAAGATAGATCCCCTGTGTCCCGCCATCGCTTCCAAGTCCAATACTGGGTAGCCTTCCTCTTGGAGACGCCTCAAGATAGCGGTTTTTCCGGCCCCGGTTTTTCCGGAAATCACACAT
This sequence comes from Paenibacillus filicis, assembly GCF_038070315.1. Taxonomy (NCBI): domain Bacteria; kingdom Bacillati; phylum Bacillota; class Bacilli; order Caryophanales; family Paenibacillaceae; genus Paenibacillus; species Paenibacillus filicis. The sequence goes on from NZ_JBBPCC010000033.1 coordinate 1,314, forward strand.
GCCGGAGGTTTAAATTCTATCTGCTCGAGTGTATCCACCACCCATTTGCGATAGGCACGAGCCCCCCGGTTAAGCGGTAATCCCAGATGCCCATCAGCGAAAGGACGGTTGCGGTTGTCTTGCTGCGCATACCGCCCCGCCAGCAGAATACAGCCTTTTGTTCCTTGATCTGTTCGAAGGTCTTCACAAACGCAGGCAGTTTGGCGAAGACGATTTCAAGTCCTCTGTCTTTGGCAGCCTGTACGCTTACTTGTTTATATATCGTACCAATCTCTGCACGTTCCGCATCGTCGAATAAGGAGATGTTAAGGCTGCCCGGAATGGTAGAGTTTCGATACTCAGAAGGGGAACGCACGTCAATCATCACGATTTCTTTCTTGTCCATAAGGGAAAGTAACTCTTCGATGGTGATGTCTTGAAACAATGGATTTCGCTCCTTTAGATGACGACGATACGTCCAGGATGTTCTGCCGTCATTTCTCCGATGAGACTGGCTTCCACACCGGCAAGCTTCAGCTTACCTAGCAACTCCTCGGCTTGATCGCCTGCGACCGAGATGAGAAGACCGCCGAAGGTTACAGCATCGCATAGAATCCATTTACCGATCTGATCCAGATGATCCGGGAGCGTAATGGAGTCCTTGACATGGGCGAAGTTATTTTTCGTCCCTCCGGGAACAAACCCTTCTTCAGCCTGTTCTCTGACTCTAGGCAGTACGGGCACATCACTTGCAGTAATCCGAATGCCAACCTGGCTGCCCTTAGCCATCTCCAGGGAGTGTCCGATTAGCTCGAAGCCGGTAACATCTGTGCATGCGTTTACATCGAACGGCTCCATGATTTCGGCAGCCGTCTTGTTAAGCGTAGCCATGACTTGCGTGACCCGCTCGATTTCCTCCTCACTTAATCGGTCTTTCTTGATGGAGGTCGTCAAGATGCCTACGCCAATCGGCTTCGTTAAGATTAACTTATCTCCCGGAACGGCTCCTGCATTGGTTCGGACCTTGTGAGGGTTCACCAGTCCGGTTACGGCGAGTCCGAATTTGGGTTCATTGTCGTCAATGGAATGTCCGCCGACTAAGGTAATAGCCGCTTCATTCATCTTATCTCCAGCGCCTCGCAGATTTCAGCGAGCACTTGCTTATCAGCGGATTTTTCGGGTGTTTTGAAATTACCGGCGGTGAACGCTATAATAGGATGAAACTTTAAGTGCTAAGGAGACCCTACATATGATTCCTACATTGAAACAATTGGAAAACTACGCCGAATTGGCCGTCAAGGTCGGCGTCAATGTGCAGCAGGGGCAGACGGTTGTCGTCATGGCGCCGATCTCTGCAGCAAGCCTAGTCCGTCTTATCGTAACCAGTGCCTATCAGGCCGGAGCGCGGCATGTCCATGTCGAATACAACGATGAAGAGCTCTCGCTGATCAAGTACCGTCTGGCACCGGAAGAGGCGCTCGGAGAATACCCGATGTGGCGTGCCAAGTCGATGGAAGAGTATGCCGAGAACGGTGCGGCTTTTATCCAGATTTACTCGCCAAATCCGGATCTGCTTAATGGAGTGGATGCTTCCCGCATCTCCGCCGCTACCAAGGCTGCTGCCCATGCACTGAGCAAATATCGCGCTTACCTGATGAATCATACGAATTCATGGACGCTGATCTCGTATGCGACGCCGGAATGGGCGGCCAAGGTATTCCCTGGCCTGCCTGCCGAAGAAGCTGTTGCCAAGCTGTGGGAGAAGATCATCGATGCCACTCGTCTCGAGGCGATAGATCCGATCCAGGCCTGGAAGGAGCATAACGCAACCCTGCTGCAGAAGGTTGAGCTGCTGAACGGCAAGCGCTACAAGCAGCTTCATTACACAGCGGCAGGCACAGATCTGACGGTCGACCTGCCTGAGCAGCACGTCTGGCTTGGCGGGGCGAAGGGAAATGGCAAGGGCCATTTGTTCAATCCGAATATGCCGACGGAAGAAGTTTTCACGATGCCTCATAAAGACAGTGTGAATGGCACTGTGCGCAGCACCAAGCCGCTCAACTATAACGGCCAGGTCATCGATGGCTTCTCCTTGACCTTCAAGGACGGGAAGGTTGTGGATTTCACCGCGGAGCAGGGCTCAGACGCTCTGACCAAAATGCTGGAGACGGATGAGGGGGCGGGTTCACTGGGCGAGATTGCGCTGGTGCCTCATGACTCGCCGATTTCCAATTCCAACGTTATCTTCTACAACACGTTGTTTGACGAGAATGCGTCCTGCCATCTGGCGCTCGGTCAAGCTTATCCGGTCAACCTCAATGGGGGCACTTCTATGCAGCCGGAAGAGCTACTGGCCCATGGCGCCAACCGCAGTCTGATCCATGTCGATTTCATGATCGGCTCGCCGGATATGAATATTGACGGTGTGACGCAGGATGGGAAGACCGAGGCTATTTTCCGCAATGGCAACTGGGCGATCTAATCGCACGTGATGAATCAGCAGATATAGAGTTTCATGTGAACCTGCAGGTGCCGGGATACCGGTTGCCTGCAGGTTTTGCTGTATGTGGAGGTATTGCAGCTGCTATGGGAACGGATGGGGATGCGGGTTAAGCTGCCCAGCGCTCAGCGGCTCCTGCGCATATCCGAGCAGGACGGGCACAGTCAATACCCGGTCCAATCCCGTCAGACGCACCAGATGCTGTCCGAAGGTCATGGGCAGCATCCCAGGGATGATGACCTTTACACCACAGAGACCCTGGCTTCGCATCTCGGGTGTCGTCTGGTCTACGACGATAACCTCTAGCTTCAGCCCACGGAACAGCTGAATGAGCTCGCGTACATCCTCAGTCAGGTCCTTATGCGCTGGCCAGCTGCGGAAGGCTTCGCTTATGGTTTGTACCCGGTCTCCTTGCAGCAGAAAATGCAAGCGCTCCTCTGCCTCAGGCAAGCCGTAGAGCAGCGAATGATCCGCCATCTGCTGAACAAGCTCACGATCATGCAACAGTTCCTCAGCTCGTTCCGGGTCTGCCATAAAGCTTTCATTCAAGGCGAGAAGCAGCCCTCCCAGCTCATGAACGGCGTTCTTGATCGCCTTAACCGGGTCCAGATGGGCACCGGCCCCGCAGAGAAGGTTCATCCCCTCAGCCCTGGTGTTCTTGGCTATCGCCCAGACGCTCGGAATCCCATGCTCCATTGTCGTATTGAACACTTGCAGCTCAAAGCCTGTCACGGTATGCAGGCGGTCGGCCATCAGCATCAATTCCTGGTCACCCGTGCTGCGGAGGTCAATCCGGGGAACCGAAAGCCGGGCATACCAAGTCATCAGGAACGAATCCCGTTCCACGACCTCAAGCAGCCCGTGGAGAATCGCTTCGGCCAAGCTGCCGCCAACTGCGCATCCGTTGGAGGTTTCGTTGACGAAGCCGCCATCGTTATCCAGGCTGTAATAAGCGAAGCGTTCGGGAAGCAGCAGCGGGCGTTCGGCCGTCAGGGAGTATCCCCACACCCAGGGGATGGTGCGGTCATCATTGAAGGGTTCGAAAGGGAAGTCCGGCTGCGCATACTGCTCCTGCGAGTAGATGCCTACGGTGGAAGGGTCCAGAGCCTGCCCGGCCAGCGCGCGGTAGCTGGAGTGGACGACGGTCCTTTTGCCTCGAGGGCTGACACCGCAGTACCTTTCCAGACCCTCGAGCACGGCGGTCAGCCGGCTTTCCGGGAAGGTATGGGCACGCCCTCCTGTAATCTCGTCGCGACCCATTTCTAAGGGCAGGTTTACAACGGAGCTCGCAAAGGGAGCCTCTTTATCGTCCTGCCTGCTATTGAACAGCCCGGTACGTTCATCCACATAGGGACGCTTGAGAAGGGGCTGCAGGGAGTCCAGGGGACGGCTACGGAAGCTGCCAGGCTGCAGCTTGGGGCTTGGCTGCAGCTCAATCCGGGCTGCCTCGGCCGAATCCTCGGGCAAGTTTCCGCAGATTGGACACAGAGGATTCGGCAGCAGAGGGTGTAGGGAAGCCTGCAGGGTGCGAAGGTTCAATAGGTATAGGCTTCGCTCGGTCTGGGCAGGTTGCCCTTCCCAAATCCGCTGCGTCTCCATGGCGATCAGGTTCGCCGCTTGTTGTAGCCCGGTCCGCGAAGCATAGGTTTTGGAGGCGGCAGAGCCGGGCCTCAGAAGTCTGCTCATCAACAGCTCCAGCTTCTCTTCGGAATCATGTCCGGCCAGTTTGCGGCGATGCTCGGAGCAGTGCCCGCATCCGTGGCTCCCAGGACGGACTAGCGGCCCGATGACGGCCTCATCCCCGGCGATACCTCCGCAGAGCCAGGGGATCGACCCGTGGTGCAGCGCTTCCTCTGCTGCCAGCCACGAGGCATCTTCTGTATCATCCGACAGGAGGAGGACAAGGCTCGCCCCGGCAGGAGCAGAAGAACCCGGCTGGGTCAGGGTAACAATCCCGCCGTGTCCGGCCAGAGTGTCGCTGACTAGCTGGGCCAGCAAGCCTCCGCCAATGATCGTAACGACTTGATTCATAGCGACGGCACCTCCTTAATCTGAAGTCCGAACACTTCGACAGGCTCTCCTGGAACGAAAGGCTCCAGGTTGATTTCGAATACGGCAAGCGATCTCTGATGCTGCTCCAGGACCTGCAGGGCATGACGCACCGTCTCCGTCAGCTGGGTCTGCTGCCAAGCGGGAACGGTAAGGGCATGACGCTCCTCTTCCAGCACCAAGCCGGCCGATTGTCTTCGTAGAACAGAGGAAGATGAGGCAGGGCTGCTTGCGTATTCCAACGCCAACTGGAGTGCCCGCCGCAGCGCCAGCGTGAGATGAAGTCCAGGGCTGGCGAACCATGTTCCTCCGGTCCCGACCCCTATCACGGGAAAGCCGTGCAGATCTTCGCATCGGGCAATGACAGGCGTGCCGTATAAGTGTATCAATGCCTGCAACTCGTAGCGGCATACTTCATCCTCGACGAAATCTAGCTCCAGCAGCTGTGCACGTGAGGGACCGGCTTGCAAACGATCCGCCAATTCCTGCTGCAGCCACGTCTGGATGCCACGTCCGATGCCTTCGGCTGGAGTGGTGCCTGCGCCGATGCTGGTGAAGACGAGAGGCGGCCCGGCATACCCATGCTCCTGCCCGTTCCCGGGACGAGTCATGCCGGTTATCGCCCCGGTCATTCGCGAGACATAGGCTTCGGCACCCAGCAAGCCTGCCTCACGCCGGGCCTCCTCATGGGTAAGTCCGACGCCGGTCAGCTCCGGCAGCAAGCCCGCCGGGCCCCGGGTGAGAGGATCGGCCGGCTGCACACGGCACTGGGCGAGGGGGAGTTGACTGAGCAGGCCTTCATCCCAGAAGTGAAAAACACCCATAACAGGCGAGGTAAGCCGCTGCAGAAAGGACCACCATTCGTCGCCTGTCCCGTAGGGGACATTCAGACGGTGATCCAGATCGATAATGAGGCGGGCGGCTGTAATTCCCCTTACAGCGGGGTGAGGGTCGAAGCGATGCCAGCTTCCTTCACAGGTAACGGGGTCAAGCACGTACAGCTGACCTCTGCCTTCCGGCTCCATCACCTGCGTGGTCACCTTGAGTCCTTCGAAGACAACGATGGCGGACAGCAGCTTCTCCGCAGTTGCAGGGCATGGAACGGTCGTCGTGCAGTTTCCGGCCAGCGCGGTCTCATGTACGCGGAACCAGGCCGATTCCCAGTCATGCGGGGATTCGGGGCTCACCACAGGACCGGCCAGACCGTATCGATCCGTAAGCAGGGCAGGGATCAGCACCTTTCCTGCTGCCAGGCATGCGTCTTGAAATCTCACCAGTTCTGAAGCATTCTCATCCATGGACGCATAGAGTATCAGGTCAAAGGGACGCAGGGAAGCCTGCAAGCCGTGGATGTCCGGCTGCTCCAACACGGCTATCTCGACTCCAGCAACGGGGTCCCACGGTCTAACGCGTTTTGCCAGTTCGGTGAGCTGTTTCCGGTCCGTCTGGTCAGGTTCAGTCACCAGCACATCCAGATTGGATAATCCGGATTCCAGCAAGGACGTGGCCAGCGCGAGCAGAAAAGTACCCGAGCCTGCCGCAAGCACACGGCTTCGGCGATATGTCTCGAAGAGAGAGGCTCCCGATGGACCGAAGCTGTCGAGGAACCGAATTTGCGCCAGGTCATAAGGGTGAGGGTGAGAGCCGGACGGCAGGAAGGTATCATCGTTCGGGTTGCTCATCGTCGTTCCTCCTGTAGGAAGAAGTAGCCTCTCTGGGGAGCAAGGAATCTGTCGATAGAAGCTCATCATTAGGGTATGAAGGAACGGGGTAAATGAACTATGTCCAAAGGCAAACGTCAAAAAACCTTCCGAAGGGAAGGCTTTTGCAGTGTGCAGGTCTATGGTGCTTATCAGGTTGCCGGTTGTTCATCTACGTGGGCTTCCACTTCGATCTCAACCAGCAAAAGCGGGTCGATAAGAGCCTTGACCTCTACCATGGTCGCTACCGGTTGAATCTCACTGAAAAATTCGCCGTGAGCTTTACCGATTTCTTCCCACTGGGAGATGTCCGTTACGAACATTCGGGTCCGGACCACATGGGTCAGATCCGCATCTAATTCGCGCAGAGCCTTCTCGATGGTTTGAAGAATAAATAAGGTTTGGGCGTAAGCGTCGTCCACTCCGATGACTTCTCCATTTTGCATAGCAGTGGTTCCTGCCACTTCGATTCTGTTGCCGATCCGGATAGCCCGGCAATAACCAACAACCGGTTCCCAGGGAGAGCCGGTAAATACTCGTTTTCTGCTCATGTCTTGCATCCTCCATCGGCTGCCCGTCAGGTGCCGTTTCTTTAAGCTGATGTTCAAGCCTCGCTTGCCTTGCCTAAGCTAGTAGTCTAAGGCATGAGCTTTCCTTTGACAATACCTGCGGGAGGAGGTGGGACTATTCCAGTCAGGGGAACCGGTGCGCTTATGAGGCTGTTTGATCGGCAGAGAAGCTGGCTGCTGCCAGCTCCCCCCTGCCATCGTAACGTACGCACGCCTCGCTGTCTTATTGAAGCGGAGCGAGAAACATCGCTTCATTGCCTAGAATAAGATGGATCAGGAAGTAAAATAGCGGCGAAAATAAGGCCACGCAGAACAACACGATAATAAGGATCAGGCCTTTGTAAGAGGGCTGGTTAGTTGGATTAGCGACTGTTTTTTCCATGGCGACATTCCCCGTTTCGATTAAGGATGGTTGCGGATTGCTTCTATACGGATAGTGTATAGAACTCCCGGTCTGGTGTAAGTGATGCAGATCACACCTAGAAGCTCTGTTGTCTGAACCGTACACCTGTAATCTAAGCGATCCGGCCGGGGATGTAACCATCCAATTTCCGTTTTTTGCACCCATCCGGTTCGTTCTATGAGAAGAAAGTCGGCATGCCAAACAACTCCGTCAAGCGGAGCAGCAGCTTTGACGCCGATTCAGACCTTTGGCGTACATACTATATGAAAAAAAAGCTTGCCGGACCTCTCATCCGGCAAGCTTCGTACTTGGCTTCCGCCCGCTAATAACCGGTTAGCGGATGGTGCTGCGCAGCGCCGCTGCAAACTTCGCGATACCCGGTCCGATGTCCTCGGCCCGGGCTCTCGCGAACGTGAACCGCACATAGCCGGAGTCTGAGCCATAGACGCTGCCCGGAGCGAAGATCACGCCCTGCCGGATGGCCTCCTCCAGCAGCCGATTATCCTGGACCTCGGGTATGATGCGGCACCACAGGTGCAGTCCTCCCTGAGGAGCGGTATAGGTGATTAGGCCGGGCAGCTCCCGGTCCAATGCCTCCATGAGCAGATCCCGCTTGAACTGCAGATTCATGCGGAGCCTCTCCAGATGCGGCTGGACATGGGCAGACTTCAAGAACTGCGCCGCCACCCTCTGCGGGATCACGCTAAGGCCGAAGTCCATCTGCTGCCGCGCATCCGCCAGGCGGTCGATGACGGAATGCGGGGCCACCATCCAGCCGACGCGCAGCCCGGAGGCGGCTATTTTGGACAAGGAGCCGATATATAGTACTGATCCAATCGTATCCATCGATTTGAGCGGAGGAGGAGGGGAACCGTTGTACGCAGTCAGACTGAACGGATCATCCTCGACGATTGGAAGTCCTAGCTCGCTGGCGACCTCGAGCAGCTCTCTCCGACGCTCGGGGTGTAGCAGGGCTCCGGAGGGGTTCTGAAAGTTCGGATTGATGAATAGCATCTTGATCCGGTGCTTCTTGTACAAGGCCCTGATGTCCTCAGGCTTCACACCATGATTGTCCACAGGCAGACGGAACAGACGAAGTCCAGCCGACTGGAACATAGGCAGAGAGTAGCAGTAGGACGGGTCCTCGATGGCTACCGCATCCCCCGGTGCCAGGAGGCATTGTGTAATTAAGTATAAGGATTGCTGGGAGCCTGAAGTAATGAGAATGGACGAATCCGTCGTCTGGATGTTACGATAATGGCTTAAAAATCCGACGAGCGCTTCTCTCAGCGGGACAAACCCCTGTGGGTTATCATAGCCCAAGTATTCCGTATAATGATTCTCCAGCATCAGCTGGTTGATCTCCTCCACGGGAGAAAGGTCCGCTCCGAGCTCACCGCTGGCAAAGTCGATCAAGGACTTGTCCTTCTGCAGCGCTTCGCGGATCCGGCGCAGGAAGGTCAGGTTCGGCAGGAAGCTGCCGCCTTCGACATAGCGGTGCCAGTTGGGCGTATGTCTTGGGGTCATGCCCCACTTGAATTTGCTGACACGGGTGCCGCTGCCCGTCTGGCTTTCGATGATTCCGAGCGAGCGCAGCTCGGAATAAGCGAGAATGACGGTGCTGCGGTTTACGCCGAGCTGCTCCGCCAATTTCCGTTCGGAAGGGAGCAGACTCCCGGGCGGAAATTCTCCGTATGAAATTCTTCGTTCCAAATCGTCAGCGATTTGTTGATAGAGCGGCTGCTCACTCCCGCGATCGGGCTTCCACATGGTCGTTCATCCTCCGGCTTAGGTTGTGAAGGTCTCCATGAAGCATGGAGGGGGAAATTCCATCCGATTTGGATGGTTACTTGCATCGTTAATTATCTTACCATAGGTAGACGACAATACGAATTGATCATGGATAAAGGAATGAAGCTTGATGTTGAACGCTAAAAATACCGCAGCCGGGATACTGTCCGCCCTAATGGCTTGCACGGGGGGCGCCGTACTGATTATCAGCTCGGCGGAGGCGGCGGGACTGACCCGTCCCGAGCTGGTCTCCTGGCTGTTTATCGTTTATGTGGTCGGGGGATTGCTGAATCTCCTGTTGTCGCTGATCTATCGCATTCCGATGGCTGGCGCCCACTCGATCACGGCCGTTGCTTTCCTGAGCACGGCCGCCGCGCAGTATTCGCTGTCCGAGCTGGCGGGCAGCTTCCTGATGGCCGGCTGCCTGATAGCCGTGCTCGGATTCTCCGGTCTATTGACCCGGGTGTTCGCGTGGATTCCAAGACCGCTGCTCGATGCGATGCTCGCAGGGATGATTCTGCATTATGTGGTGGGCATCGTGCCCGCCATCCAGCAATCTCCCGTTGCCGGAATTCTGGCACTGGCGGGGTTCTTCCTCGCGCCGCGAATATCGAGGTTGATTCCGCCCCTGCTCGGGGTGCTCGCCTTCGGTATCGCGGGGCTGCTAATCGAGTATGATTTTCCTGCGCTGCAGGCTTCGTCCTTTACCTTTCCAGCGCTTATTATGCCGAATTTTTCCGTGCACGGCTTTTTCTCGCTTGCGGTGCCGATTGCTGTATTGATTCTGAGCAATGATGTAGCGGTCGCGCTCGCTGCACTGAAGAAGAACGGATTTCAGGCTCCATTCAATAAGCTGATCGGCTTCTCGGGGTTCGGAACCGCTCTGGTCAGTCTGTTCGGCGGTCATGCGGTCAATATGGGCGGGATGATGACGGCCCTGTGCAGCAGCGAGGAAGCTGGGCCGAAGGAAGGCCGGTACAAGGCGGCGGTCGTGTCCGGTCTGCTGGTCGCGTTATTCGGATTATTCGCCTGGAAGGTGATCACGGTCATCGAGCTTGTACCGAAGTCGTTCATCGCGCTGATTACGGGCTTTTCCTTATTAAGCGTCTTGCTGAATAGCCTGAAGTCAGCATTTGCGGAGGCATCGTACCGGTATTCAGTTTTATTTGCTTTTGTTATCGCCATCTCGAATGTGCAGGTTCTGGGCATCTCGGCGGCTGTATGGTCGCTGCTGATCGGGACGCTGGCTGCCAAGCTGCTGGGGGAGGACAAGACGCCGGGAACGGCAAGCGAAGGCGTCTGAGATTTTCCATTTGGAGGGAATGTTCACATAATAGTAAACGGAATAGCCCGATCGGGTCATATGCATCGCTCTGGAAATGGCTAGAATAAGAGGAAGATCTCTTGGATAGACCGATGGAAGGGGAGGATGCTGTGATCGGGTTATTTCGTCATGGGCATATAACAGGTTTGTTATGGATCTGTCTATGGCTGTTGCCTGGACCTGCGGCTTATGGGGCTGCACAGGCAGCAGCGCCTGGGGACCTGCAGAGCCTGATCGATGTGACACCGGCCGGAGGAACGCTGGTTATCCAGGCAGGCGAGTATGCAGGCGGTGTGACGATCGACAAGCCGGTGAAGGTGGAGGCCCGGGGACAGGTGAGGATCACGGGCGCCGGACCGGAGCCTGTGCTGCATATCCGCGCGGACAATGTGCACATCCAGGGTATCGGGCTTGTGCAGAACGGCGAGGATGAGACGGCAGCGGTCCTTGTATCAGGCAGCGGCGCCCGTCTGGAGGACTTGGACATTCAAACACGGGCGTTCGGCATCGTGATGAGGGATAATGAACGCAGCGAGATTCGCCGCACGACGATCCGTCAGACGGGGGATGGGGCGGATCAGACCGAACTTAGCTCCGCGATGGTTTCGGACAAGCGCAACGGGATCGACTTATATAATTCCCATGATAACCTCATTCACGAGAACGACATCGCCTGGATGAATGACGGCATTTATCTGGAGAGCAGCCACCGGAATGTGGTGGAAAACAATCGCATTGAGCATTCCCGTTACGGAGTGCACGGTATGTACACCGATGGGACGACGGTGCGCGGCAACCAAGGGGCTTACAATATTACGGGCGCCATGGTGATGGGTGTGAAGGATGCGATCGTGACGGGCAATACCTTCGTGAAGCAAAGCGAAAGTGTGAACTCGCAAGGGCTGCTGTTCTTCGATGTCGAAAACTCGCAGATTACCGGCAACACGGTAGAAGGCAACCGGGTCGGCCTGTATGTGGAGCAGTCCCACCGTAATGAATTCAGGGACAATGATGTGCTGCGAAATTTCGTCGGCGTGCAGTTTCTCGAATCCGAGGGCAACCGGTTCGCTGGAAACCGGTTTATCGGGAATGTGATTGAATCGCAGGCCAACGACAGCGAGAATAATTCTTTCAGCGGGAACTACTGGGAAGCTTTCCGCGGGCTAGATACGAATGGCGACGGTATCAGCGAGCTTGCCTATGCGATGAATCCTTTTTTCCAGCGGCTGACCTCGGCGACGCCTGCGTTCCAGCTGTTTTTCCAGTCGCCAGGCATGCTTTTCCTGGAGGGAATGTTTACGGCCGGTCGTGAAGATTGGTCGGTGGACGGGGCGCCCGTGATGAATCCGGAGGCAATCCGTTCGGGTACGGAGAGCGGCGGAGGGACGGGAACAGCCTCGACCGGTACGCTAGTTATGGGTATCCTGATGCTGGCTGTTTCTGTAAGTACAATTTATGTGATGGGGGTTAGACGACAATGAGCAAACCATTGAAACTGATGATGACGGCGTTATTTCTGATGGTGATACTGGCGGCTTGCGGGGCCAAAGAGAAATATCCGGCTCTCGCGATCAATGAAGCGGTCGATAAGTGCGCGATCTGCAACATGCAGGTGAAGGACGATGCGTTCGCGACGCAACTTACGACCACCGACGGCAAAAACTATAAGTTCGACGATCTGGGCTGCATGAACGAATGGAAGCAGAAAAACAGCACAGCCTCCATCGGCGCCCAGTATGTGCGCGACTATAACAATAAGGAATGGATCGCGTTCGACAAGGCGACTTATGTGTATGACGCTTCCTTCAAGTCGCCGATGGCATACGGCATCTACTCCTTCAAGGATCAGGCTGAAGCGAAGAAATTCGTCGATACGCAGAAAAAAGGCAAGCTGATGACCGCAGCCGAGCTATCCTCCCACACATGGGATCGAAGCAAGGGAGCGATGGATATGGGCTCGCACGCCAAGGATACGCATTCGGAGGGCGGCGGCTCGATGAAGACGGATGATAAAGGAATGCATGGTAAATGAACCTGCTGCACATCGCGCTGAGGGAGATCAAGATCGGATTCCGCAATCCATGGGCCTATTCGTTCATGGCCCTCTTTGCCCTATTCAGTCTATCTCTACTGCTGATTAATGCGCAGCGGTTCGTGCAGGGCTACTCCAGCACGACCTCTTCCATGCTGAATCTAATTCTGTACCTGCTGCCGCTGATGACGCTGCTGCTCGGCTCTTTCTCACTAACCGCGGAGAAGGAGGAGGGGAGCTGGCAGCTGCTCTCCACGTATCCACTTAGCACCTTCTCCTTCATCGGCGGCAAGTATACGGGACTGACTGCGGTGCTGATGACGATCGTTGCCTTCGGCTATGGGCTAACGGGAGTCGTCGGCTCCGTGGCGGGGCGTGGACTGGACGGACAGACCTTCGGCATGTTCATGGCCTTCTCCTTCGGACTTATTCTGCTGTTCCTTGCCATTGCACTGGTTATCGGTACGGTAGCCCGCAATCGCTGGCAGGCGCTGACGATCGGAGTCGCCGTTTGGTTCTTCACGGTGATCGGCTGGCCTACGCTGCTGATCTCACTGCTGGGACTGCTGCCTTATTTGTGGATCAAGCCGGCACTGGTTGTGCTGACGTTCCTCAATCCGGCGGAGCTGGTCCGTCTGTTCGTCGTCGTCAAGCTCGGAGGTGGAGCGGCGCTCGGCCCCGAGTATTATACATGGGTCGGCTGGATCTCGAAGCCGTCGGGCAGCTGGATGTTTCTCCTTGTATGCATGGTTTGGATTGCGGCAGCCATCGGATGGGCCCAACTAGTCTGGGAAAGGGGGCGTTCACGTGGCTAACCAGGTACTTGAGCTTCGCGGCGTAGGGAAGGATATCGGCAAGCGGACGATCCTCAGCTCGGTGGAGCTCGATCTTGCGCCGGGTGAATCGCTCGCGCTATGCGGCGGCAACGGAGTAGGCAAGAGCACCTTGCTGCGCATGATCGCAGGCATTCTCCGGCCTTCGCGCGGAAGCATTTCTCTCGGGGGGCTGGAGTGGGCGAGCAACCGGAAACGCTATGCGGAGCAGCTCGGCTATATGCCGGATGACTACCTGTTCGGGCAGGGGTTGTCTGCGGAGGAAACGCTGTCCTTCTGGGCGTCCTTGCGCAAGGTGTCTCCGGCTAGGGTCAGCGAGACGCTGGAGCTCGTGGGTCTGTCCGGGGTTCGGCGCAACCCGGTCACCTCTTTCTCTAAGGGGATGCGCCAGCGGCTGCTGTTCGCTCAGGCTCTGCTCGCGAAGCCGCCGCTGCTGCTGATGGATGAGCCGACCAATGGGCTCGATCCGTACTGGATGGATTCCTTCGCCGAGCTGGTCCGTTTCGCCAAGGCGGAAGGGCATGCCGTGCTGTTCTCTACGCATCAGCTGCAGATCGCTGAGGCGGCTGCCGATCGGGTCGTGTTCCTAAAGGACGGCGGGATCGCCGAGCAGGGGAGAACGTCAAGTTTCACGGACCGCTATGGCCCCTATGGTCTGCAGGCGGTGTTCAGCCGGTTGTTCGGAGATGCCGGGAGTCAGGAGCGGCCGAGATGAGCGGGCGGCGGAAACTCCGCTTGGGCCGAGCATCGAATGCGGCGATTCTTGTCGTATTCGTGGCAGCTCTGGTCTATACCCTGCTGCAGGTCCGTACGCCCCGGGATGGAGCACCTCAGGCGGGGGATCAGGCTCCGAACTTTTCCGCGATGACACTGGAGGGGGAGTCTGCTGCCTTGTCCGCCTACCGCGGACAGGGCGTACTGCTCAATTTCTGGGCATCCTGGTGCGGTCCTTGCGTGAGCGAGATGCCCCGGTTGAACGAGGCGTCTCAGCAGGGAGTTCCCGGCGTGACACTGCTCGCCGTTAACGTCGGCGAATCCAGAGGAACGGCGGCCGGATTTGCTGCTGAGCATCAGCTTCAATTTCCAGTGTGGCTGGACCCCAGTGGAGAGGCAGCCGGGCGTTACGGGCTGGTGGGCCTGCCGCGGACGTTCCTGATTGACAAGCAGGGACGGATCGTCAAGATTATCCCCGGCGAGCTGGCGAGCACGGAGCAGGTGCTTGAGCTGATGGCAAGTGTGAGGTCGTGAAGGCTAGCCTTCACGGCTGTACCATGAGGCCTAATTGACCGGGGAACTGTTTGCGGTCTGGGCTTCTTTATTAGTTAGCCGTCACACTTCATATTACAATCCGTCATCAAAAAAGATCGTTCTCTTATAAAGAGAGACGATCTTATTTTATTCTTTGGCTATGTTAAAATTTGTTGTTGATATTTGATAAATAAGAACTAATGTTCTATAATTGGGGTGATATCACTGTTAAGCAGGAGATAATATCGTAACTCCGAATTGTTAAAGTATAAAAATATTAGGAGTTTGTTATCATGAACTGTGACAGGATGTTAATCGTTTGGAAGGAATTAGTAAATGTTGATAGAATAAATATGAAGATGATCAGGTAATAAATTTGTACACATAAGGAGATAAAACTATGGCAGAAAACAAATTACTAAGAATGGACAATGTTGGCATCGTAGTAGAATCCCTTGATGACGCAATCGCTTTCTTCGAGGAGATTGGCTTGAAGCTCGAAGGGCGAGCTACTGTCGAAGGTGAATGGGCTGGTCGCGTAACCGGGCTAGGTTCACAGTGTGTAGAGATTGCTATGATGGTTACCCCAGATGGGCACAGCCGAATTGAACTTTCGCGATTTCTCACCCCGCCTACTATATCAGATCACCGAACTGCTCCTGTAAATGCCCTCGGTTATCTACGCGTCATGTTCACCGTTGAAGACATTGACGAGATGGTATCCAGACTCACTAAGTTCGGTGCTCAGCTCGTTGGCGAAGTGGTTCAGTACGAGGACTCGTATCGGCTCTGCTACATTCGTGGAAATGAAGGACTTCTAATCGGTCTGGCGCAACAACTCGGTAATAAATAAGTGACGTTTAAAAGAGAACTTAACTGAAATATACATGACTAGAGTAAAAAAATAGAAACAGAAAAGCAGTGTGAAAGTATCTCGAAGAAGTCGGGTGCATCATATAAACACCGCATTCACGTTCCGGGTCTGGGTGACCCTCGGTCCCAGAGACAAGGAACGAGGAAGTAATTGCCAGGACACATCCGCGCCCTAACCGCATCGCGGCCGGCAGCAAGCTGCCTTAACTCGGTGGACTTCGTGATGCATGAAGTTTAACGGAAATCAATGCAAAGCCAAATTAAAGGGACTCAACTAACGGGTACGGAAGCTCAATAAGCCGCCTCTTCTACGAGGCGGCTTTCTTATCGAAAAGATCAACATCAGGATTTAACATAGCTTATTCTTTAAGCATTTTGCGGTTAATTTTGTGCCCTAGCGGTTACATCCCAATCTTTTTTTTCGAGTATGCGCTCACCAGCCTTGAACACAAGGGATAAGTGATTAATTCCTGGCTTCAAGGGAAACTGTAGCGTAACATCATTCACGCCGAAGTCGGAGCCCAGCTTGTACAGCTGCTTTACTTTCGCCAGCTGTATATTCGTCAGATCGTTGTCATGGGTGTCTTGGCTTTTAACTAAAATTTGCAGACTAGGGGAAATCGCCTCGTTATCCAGATAGGTGCTCTCATAGAGAAGTCCAGAAAGATGAAGTTCATTTCCGTCAACGGCTATAGGCAAGTTAAAACCGGCTATCTCATATTCGCGGGAACTTAGTGTAACATGCTTATCGCCAAAGGCAACCTTTTCATGGTAGGCCGTCGTGGCGCCAAAAAGTTTTCTTACATCAGATAAGCTTAAAAGCGGCGGGAGTTTGAGTTCAGTCGTAACCGGCGAAGCCGTGAGGTTGACTTGATTAGCAAGTGCACCGTTCCAGAACGTCTTCGACGACTTCTCGTCAGCCTTGATTTGAAATGTATATCCTGCTTTATTTTTAAGCGACCACCAACCATTCGTATCCGGGCCAGTCAGATCATAATGATACTGCTCTGCCAAAAAACTGGCACTGAAATACGGCTCTCCGTTCAGAACTTTACCGACAACTTCGGAGCCGAAGGTAAATATACCAGAGTCATTTTGATAAAATACTCCTTGATACAGCATCGTAGATCGAATTTGCACATCATCTTCGCGACCTTTCAATACTACGCTGTCTTGAAAAGGGTACAATTGTACCCAACCTTGCCCGACAAAAGAATCGATCTTGTACCAGCGCGTGCCGTCTGGTGCGGTCCATGCCGCTAATGGATGGAGTGTTTGAGGCCCAATTTGGCCATTGTTCAGTGGTATCCTTGTATTGGGGTACCGAAAGATAGCTGTTACATATCCGCGAAGTTGAATGGACGCCGTATCATCTACCGTATCGTCAGGCTCGGCATAGGTCGGGCTAAACCAGCCCTTCGCTTGCTCGTTTTCGACGTGAAACCATGCTTCATGAAGCAAGTAGCCGTCTTCATTAAGTGTTGTTTCGACAACGTTCAAATTGCCCGGAGGCAGTTCCGTCACAATCTCGGCATTCGAATCCGGATACGCGAATAACGGGCTAGGGTACTTACGTTGGATGGTCTTCTTTTCTGATGTGATCGGCATACCTGAAGTAAAAGACCATTTTGGACCATACTCCGTATCAAATTGATAAGAACTCCCAAGCAAATTGCGATATTTTGCGGTTTGATGGACGAACATTTGGGTAAGAAGCCCTTCATATTGATATGTAATGTAGTCCATATGCGGGGAATTTCTGTAATAAACGCTCGGGTAATAAACTGTACGATCCAGCGGCTGTACAGCGCCGATCTCATCCAAGTGCAGGTGAACCCATTGATCACCGAGCCAGGTTGTATGGATTTTGATCCAGCGCTTTGGATTGTAATCCATCTCCGCTTGACGGAACCAGCTTTTCTCAGCATCCACAACCGTCACTTCTTGAGGGGAGAGAGAGGCCGTTGGGCCGCCTTTTTCGGATGCCTGTGCATATAACGGGGTTTCCGACATTAATCGGATGGTCGCCGGGGGAGGCACTTCGATTTGCCATGGAGTGGTTTTGATCCAACGATCCCCGAAATCGGTATGTATCTTCCACCAGTTCCCCGATGTAGCCCAATGCGCTTCCGCTTCGATCACTTCGACCGTTTGCGGGGAGAAGGAGCCTTCTGGCGTATTTTTGAGTGTATTTGGAATGACATAGTACGGCATTTTTTCTACTAATGTAAGTTTCTTGGGAATATAAAAGCCGTCTGCCGGCTCCGTTGGCGTATCTGCGTATTCATAGGCGTTACTGCTGGAGGCCAGCAGCACGATTTGCAATACGGCGCCTGATAAAGCGAGTAATATGACTTTTTTCCACATAAGAGGTCTCCTTGCATATTAATTTCAATTGTCTAGTATTTTTACTAAAAAACGGATCGAAAGTTGCGGAGGAGGACCGAGGTCGCCTAGGAGATTAAGCATGCAGCCTAGTTAAAGTGCTAAAGGGTGCTAATTATGACCCTGTGAAAGTACGAGTGTATGAAGGCGAACTACCAGATGGAAAAAATATCAAGGCAGTGGAGACCGAGGACCATTTCAATCAAGGGGAATGTTTCAAGGAAAATGGACTATTGATAATAAAGAGGTATCTTTAACAAAGAAATACAATCTCGAAAAACTATCGACGCCTGGCCACTCGCTATGAAAAAACAGCGAACATGTTCATGGCCTTTTTGACGCTGCTTTCCATTCGTTTTTGGCTCAAATAGGTTTGCGTACAGGCAGTAGTTCAATGAAGCAGCGACAGTCTAGGACATTGTTCAGTCCTGGACTGCCGCTATTTGATTTATGCTGGCTTCGGGCTAAAAAAGGAAGAGTGCTATTGATTAATTGATCGTAGCCAGGTGGAAATGATCGGCATGGTCGGCACGAATCTCAATCTTCGAGCTGGTCAAGCCATGGTTCTTGTAATAGTACACTTTGGTTACGTTGGAGTTTGCAACCGCAAGCTCGAGGAATTTCTTCGCTTGAGCATCCGTCAATCCTGCATTGCGGATGTCCACCGACTTGCCATCCTGATGGCTGCTGTGCTCAGGTGTGTCTGCGCCGTCAATTAAGCTCGCGTCATTAACTTCCAGCTTCTTGCTGTACGTATTATAGAAGCCTTGTGCGACCTGATCCAGCGTCGTTTTCGTGGACGGTGTTACATAGCTGTGATCCAGCCTGTATTTGATGTCTTTTGCCAAACCCTCGGACGTATCATTATAGTTAATGTAGTAAGAGGTATTGCCGACGCGTACATACCCTAATGGCGAGGATCCGATGGCGGCGTGAAAGGCATTGCGGCTTCCTGCACCGTAGATGCCATCAGCGGTCAAGCCTTTCACTTGCTGGAACACGATCAGATTGTCCTTGGTGGCCTGGTCGAAGGTGTTATTGGTGCTAGTAATTTTCGGAACGGTGCCGAAGTAGCTTTCATTGTTGCCATAGGCTCTCCACGCTTTGAGGTTGTTCTTCAAAACCCCGATTTGCGCATGAGTTTGTCCGAGTGAATAAGAGGACTGGTAGCTGACGCCATAGAAGCTGTTGGAATCGGCGGTACCTACGGCTGCCACGTTGGAATGACCCGCAAGCGCAAAGGCGCTGGAAACGATTGAGACGGCGGCGGTGCATGCAACGGCTAACGCGACAGCTAATTTCTTCTTCATTTTCATCAATATCACCCTCCAAATGGTTGTGTACTTCTACCCAATTAGGTTGAAGCAAATTGGAAATCTATTAATTTATTTCCAATATTATACTAACAAATGATATTTTTGTTGTATATAGATAAATTTTGAACATATTGTTAATTCTCTTTCCTTCGACGTCATCCTGTCCCAGAATTTCCACCCCTTTGCGAACATAATTGTCGTTTTCATGTATAGTAGAGAGGGAGAGCGGCGTGGTATATTTGGATATTACTCGATTTGATAGCGCTTACAATTTGAATAAAAGGAGCGAAAACTCATAATGTTCCAAAGATGGCTCAATATCATTGTCGTGGATGACGAGCTGCCGCTCCGCCAGGAGCTGCGCTCCTTCCCTTGGGGAGAGTGGGGCGCGGTGCTAGCCGGGGAAGCGGAGAACGGGACGGAGGCGCTCCGGTTGTGCCGGGACTGCGTGCCGGACGTCGTCGTTACCGATATTACGATGCCCCTGATGGACGGGCTGGAGCTGACGAAGCAGATCAAGCGGGAATTTCCCGCGGTGCAGGTGATTCTGCTCACCTGTCATAGCGATTTTCACTATGCCCGCGAGGCGCTGAAGCTGGGAGCGCTGGAGTATCTGGTCAAGGTCACGCTGGAGGAATCCGAACTGGAGCAGGCAATAGGCCGGGCGCGGGAAGCGATCGGACGCGAGCATGCCCATCGCAGGCAGACGCTGGACCAGCAGCGGCGCGAGCAGGCCAAGACGATCGGACGTCTGCTCAAGGATAAGCAGCCCGTCGAAGAGCTTATAGTTGCGGATCTGAGCCGCTGCGGGATGCTGCCTCAGCTTCCGGCGCGTCTAGCGATGATCCAGGTGCAGAGCGGCGAAGAGGACCGCGTATTCATCGAGCAGGAAATTCAATCCGCTCTGGATAATTTGGAATCGTCCTTCAGTCCGAGCTTCTGCTGGGTTCCCGTATGCAGCACGGAATATGCGCTGTTTTTCCCGGACGGCCAGCCTGCGATAAACCAATTAAAGCTGAGTCTGGAGGCAGTGGTAAGGGGGCTCGGGCAGGCGCTCGACACCAATCTGCCATTTCTCGGCCAGGAAACGGCCGTATTTGGGGTGATCAGCGAGTCGCTTGCCAGTGGCACGGAGTTTCTGGAAGCCTTCGGGCAGATCAAGAGATGGCAGCAGGCCAGGTTTTACGAGCAAGAAGCAGGCCAAGCGGTCTTCGTAGGCAAGCCTGTCCCACTCTCGCCACTGGACAAGGCGCAAGCGGCCCTGCTGCTGGAAGGACTGAGCCAGCTGGGCGGTAGCGATGGGATTGCCGGCTACATCCGAACGGAATTCGTCCGGGCGTGCCTTAAGCACCGTTACGAACCGGAGGCGCTTAAGCAGGCGGTCGAGCGTTTTTTTCAGGAGCGGCCGGGGGCAGCAGCTGCCGCACGGGAGGACTTGTCGGATATCCGGCAAGCCGCCACGCTTGGCGAGCTGGCGGATGCTATGCATCGGCTTACGGTACAAACCAATGGCAGGAAGGGACGGCTGCGCCAGGAGGTTCACGAGGCGAAGCAGTATATCGCCGGGCATCTTCACGAGCCGGTGACCCTGCAGCTGGTAGCCGAGCATGTGGCGCTAAGCCCACATTACCTGAGCCGGCTGTTCCGCGAGGAAGTGGGGGAGTCCGTTCTTGAATATATGACCAGGCTGCGGATAGGCAAAGCGATCCAACTGCTGGAACAAACGAATCTGAAGGTGTACGAGGTCGCCGATCGGGTAGGCATCCCTAGCTACCGGTACTTCTCGACGCTGTTCCGCAGCTGGACGGGGGTTCCGCCGACGGACTATAAAAAGCAGCAGGGCGGTCAAGCGGTCGACGAAGATGGAGGTGAGGCGCAATGAAGCGCTGGTTGCAGCGATACCAACGCATCGGGATAGCGACCAAGCAGTTTATCTTCTTCTTTGTTGTGACCTTCATCATGTTCATGGCGCTCGCCCTGAACAATCTGCGGGATGCGGAGGCCTTGTTCCGCGATCAGGTGGTACGGGATGCGCAGCAGCTGATCGGGCGAACGAACCAGTACCTGGATTCGTATCTGGATAATGTACAGAACATGCTGCTGCTGCTCTCCACCCGGGACGACTTATTCCTCGAAGGTCACGAGGAGGAAGCGGCTAAGACCCTTAGAACCTATGCCAGCTATAACAGCTCGGTCGCCCGGACGCTTTATCTGGTCCGGGAGGACGGCCGGGTGTATTCCAACGCCCAGGTCAACTATGAGATCATGGGCAATCCGCATCTGGAATCGCTCTACCGGCTCGCGATGTCCAACTACGGCGCGATGAATGTGAGCGAGCCCTATGACTCGCCGTTATCCGGCAAAACGATCGCCTATGTCCTCCCTGTGACCGACCGGAACAAGTCGCAGACGCGCGGCGTTGCGATCGTCGAGATCGATCTGGAGCGGCTGACCGGTCTCGTCGCGCCGCTGCTGGTCAGCGACAACCAGACTTTCACGATCATTTCGAAGAAAAATAACGTGATCACCTATACGGATCCTAACGACAAGCTGCTGCCTTATGTGCCGGGCACGTTCCTGCCCCAGCTCCAGTCGTCCTTTCTGGAACAGCTCGGCGAGCTTCCGGTCGGTGTACGAACGATGCAGAGCAACGCGAATTCTCTGGTCGTGATCAAGTCGTCGAGCAACCGGCTCGGCTGGAGCCTGATTTGTTTTATCAAGGAGGATTTCTTCTACCAGAATGTAAGGAAGCTGTACCGGAACTACCGGGATGCCGGGATGATCTGGGTCGTGGTGCTGTTTGGCAGCACATGGATCATGACGCGACACTTCACGAGGCCTGTGCGGGGATTGGCAGCCAAGATGGACCGGGTCCGCGATCTAGGGGCGCTGTCACATATTTCCGTGGACCGATTCGACGAGATCGGCACGCTGGCGCGAAGCTACAACGCGATGATGGAGCGCATCCATACGCTGCTGAGCGAGACGAAGGAGATGGAGGTGAAGAAGAAGCAGTCTGAGCTGAAGATGCTGCAAAGCCAAATCGCTCCGCATTTCCTATATAACACGCTGGCCTGCATCAGCAGCCTCGCCCGTCAGGGACGGGTGGACGATGTGCGGGAGACGATCAAGTCGCTGGTCGCGCTGTTGTCGTTCAGCTTCAATAAAACCTCCGAGTTCGTGACGCTCGCGGAGGAGCTGGAGGGGCTGCAGAGATATGTGCAGATTCAGCGCATTCGCTATGGGGATGTATTCACATTGACCATCGATGTGGAGGAAGCGGCGCTTCGCAGCAAGCTGCTGAAGCTGACGCTGCAGCCGATCGTGGAGAATGCGATCTTTCACGGTATCGTACCGAACAAGAAGGCCGGCTGCATCCATATCCGCGGTCGTCTGCAGCATGGAATGCTCAGGCTGGCGATCTGCGATGACGGGCTCGGGATGCCTCCGGATACGATGCGGGGATTGCTGCTGGGACGAAAGGAGACTCCCTCCAAGTATTCGTTCACCGGGATGGGGATCATCAACGTCCATGAACGGATCCGCCTGCATGTCGGACAGCCTTACGGACTCAAGGTACGCTCTCAGGAAGGGCGCGGGACTGTCGTACGTCTGCTGATGCCTTACGAGGAGTGGATAGGAGAGCCGCCGATTCGCGAATAGCCGTAACTCGAACAGTTTTGTCGTTTTCATGCATATTCACTGCCAGGGGCGGCTTGCTATACTGGGACCAGAAATTGAAAGCGCAATCAAGAAAGGGGTGAGAGCATGAAACAAGCATCGGCTGCGGCAGCCGCAGCACAGCAAGCCGACCGTCAAGCCAGACTTCTGGCGCTGGGTCATACGGTTTGGTCATACAGGGCGTTCTATCTCATGCTGCTGCCCGGTGTGCTGTACTACATTATTTTCAAGTATGTTCCCATGTACGGCGTTGTGATCGCGTTCAAGGATTTCAACATGCTCGAGGGGGTTATGGGGAGCAGCTGGGCCGATCCTTGGTACCGTCACTTCGAAACGTTCTATCATTCCCCGTACTTCGGCCAGCTCCTGACCAATACGGTACTGATCAGTGTCTACAAGCTAGCGTTCGGAACAATCCCGCCAATCCTGATGGCCTTGCTGCTGAACGAATGCCGGGTCCGCTGGTTCAAGTCAATGGTGCAAACGCTGACGTACATGCCGCATTTTCTGTCCTGGGTCATCATCTACGGCATTCTGCTGGCGCTGTTCGGTCAAAGCTCGGGTCTGTTCAACCGGTGGATCGTGGAAGCGGGCGGCAGCTCGATTCCGTTCCTAACCTCCACTGACTATTTCCGCAGCCTGCTGGTTGGATCGGAGATCTGGCAGAATCTCGGCTGGGGCGCGATTATCTACCTGGCCGCTATCGCAGGCATCGATCCGACGCTCTATGAGGCTGCACGTGTGGATGGGGCGAGCCGGATGCGTATGATCTGGCATATTACGCTTCCGGGCATCCGCAGCGTGATCGTGCTGCTGTTCATTCTCAAGCTGGGTCAGATGATGGACGCGGGCTTCGATCAAATTTACATTCTGTACAACATTCAGGTGTATCCGGTCGCGGATATTCTGGATACCTGGGTATTCCGAACGGGGCTGCAGCAATTAAACTTCAGTCTGGCTTCGGCGGTAGGTCTGTTCAAGTCGGCCATCGGGCTCATTCTGGTCGTCCTGTCCAACCAATTGGCTAAGAAGTGGGGGGAGAATATATGGTAAAAGGCTTCGAGGACCGCGTGGTCAATGGCATCGTATTCGGCATTCTGGGTCTGGCGGCCGCCTCCGCGATCTTTCCGCTGCTGTATGTCGTCTCCGTCTCGATCACTCCATTCGCCGAGGTGCTGAAGAACGGCGGCTTCATCCTGCTGCCGAAGAGCATTACCTTCGATGCGTATGCCAAGCTGCTGACGGAGTCGAATATCCCCCGGGCGTTCTGGGTGACGATCTTCATTACCGTCGTCGGAACTGTTGCCAATCTGCTGCTGACCACGCTCATGGCTTATCCGCTGAGCCGCAAGAAGCTGCCTGGCCGGAGCTTCTTCCTGCTGATGGTCGTCTTCACGATGCTGTTCAGCGGAGGGCTCATCCCGACTTATCTCGTCGTGAAGGCGGTTGGTCTGCTGGACTCGGTCTGGGCCATGATCGTGCCGAGCATCATCTGGAGCTTCAATATCCTGATCATGAAAAGCTTCTTCGAAAACCTGCCCGAGGAGCTGTTCGAGTCGGCCCGGATGGATGGAGCAGGCGAGTACCGCATCCTGTGGCAGATCGTGATCCCGCTGTCGGTACCGTCGATGCTAACCGTCGGACTGTTCTACATGGTCGGCCACTGGAATGAATTTTTCCAGGCCATCATGTACGTCACAGACCGGACGCTATTTCCTCTGCAGGTCGTCGTGCGGGAGATCCTGATGCTGTCCCAGCAGCCGCTCGAATCGGTCGAGAATATGACGCCGACCGAGACGATGCAGATGGCTTCCGTGATTCTGGCCAGCCTGCCTATCATTATCGTGTATCCGTTTATCCAGAAGCACTTTACGAAGGGTATGCTGCTCGGCTCCATCAAGGGCTGAGCATCACTTAAACCAGAGAAAGAAGGGGAACGCATGAACATGAACCGTACCCGTACCCGTACATCCGCTTTATCCGTGGCTATGACCACGATCTTGTTGGGGGGAGCGGTGCTGACAGGCTGCAGCAGCCAGAAGCCGGAGAGTCCGCCAGCTGGGTCTGCTCCGGGCGGCGACGCCAAGCAGGAGGCTCCGAAGTCCGTCAAGCCTGTGAAGCTGGACATTATTGAACCGGGCAGCGGGCTGCCTGCGCCTGATCAGGATCAGATCAAACAGGAGCTGGACAAGGCGCTCGGCATCGAGACCAATCTGACCGTCTATGCCTCGAACGATGATTACAAGAATCAGCTGAACGTCAGGATGGCCTCCGGCAACTTCCCGGATCTGTTCTCCGTAGACCGGGCGCAGCTCAAGCAGTACGTCGAGCAGGGCTTGCTGCTCGATCTGACCCCTTACAAGGATAAGCTCAAGCCAACGATCGACTTCATCGGAGCGGATACAGTGAAGAAAGGCACGCTGAACGGCAAGCATTATGCGGTTGCCAAGGCGCCTCAGATTCCTTACAACACGTTCTGGATTCGCAAGGATTGGCTCGATAAGGTGGGTCTGAAGCCGCCGACAACCATTGACGAGCTGCTGGAAGCAGCGGTCGCATTTACGGAGAAGGATCCCGACGGCAACGGGAAGAAGGATACATTCGGGCTGACCGGGGGCAAGCTGGGCGCGTTCTATCCAGTATTCGGCGCATTCGGCGTAGGCGGACCAGGCAACTTCTACGAGAAGGACGGCAAGGTGATGAATGCGTTCTACGATCCGGCCTTCAAGGACGCGCTGGCTTTCATCAAGAAAATGGTCGATACCGGAGCGGTCGATCCGGAGCTGTTGTCCAACAACAGCACGCCGCAATTCCAGCAGAAGGGCATCAAGGGCCAGGCGGGGATCATGTGGATTGATTGGCCGAATGTGACCAAGGATGAATTTGTCGCCCAGATCAAGGCGGTCAACCCGCAAGCCGAGTGGATTCAGCTCCCTGCCTTGAAAGGACCGGGCGGTCAGTTCGAGGGGGCTTACGACATCGGGACGTCGGCGGGCATGTATGCGATCCCTAAGGGATTGGAGAAAAATCCAGAGAAGCTGAACAAGGTCATCGAGCTGCTGAATTACGTATCTACCCAGGATACCGGCTCTGCGCTCGTTCAATTCGGTATCAAGGGCAAGCACTATAACCTGGAGAACGGGAAAGTAGTGCCGACCGAGCTGATGGGCAAGGAAGTGAACTATTCCTGGCTGTACCAATTCACGGGGCGTCCGGAAGTCGAGTATTTGTACGTGAAGTTTGCCAAGCAGGCACCGTTTATCGAGTTCGCCAGCAAACAACCGCGGATCAGCGCCCTCAATGGCTTTGTGGATAACCCGACCGGGTTTAATAGCGCCGATGCGCAGCGCTACATCGACGAGGAGCTGGCCAAGTTCGTGTATGGCAAGCGCCTGCTAACGGAGTACGATGCCTTTATCAAGACACTGGAGACGTCGATGAACTATAAGTCTTATCTGGATGCAGGCATGAAGCAGCTGGCCGAGCTCGGATTCGGTAAAAAGTAAGGGCAGCGTACAGCCCCAGGCTTTGAGCAGAATGCTTGAATAACAAAGATCGAAGAAGATACCGGAGGGAAAAAACGATGAGTATAACAGGCGTGCCGGCCTTGACCGAGACAGAGAAGGAACGTATTGCGGAATGGAAGGCGCAGTTCGAAGAGCAGGGATACTTGATCCTGCCGGGGGTCTTGTCCCAGGAGCAGGTAGGCCGGCTGAATGCGGCCATTGACGACTTGCTGGAGGAGGAGCCTGGTAGTCTCGCCCATAATATCTACCATTCCGTCGAGCGTCATCCGGAGATTGCGGCGTTGATCGACGAGCCGACGGTGCTGCCGCTGATCGTGAACTTGCTCGGGTATAACATCCAACTGCATATCTCGCATCTGACCATACGCAAGCCGAATCCGGAGCAGGTGAAAACCGAGACGAACAGCTTCATCAACTGGCATCAGGACGGCCCGCATCCGCAGTTCCCGAGCATTCAAGGCATTACGTCTACCTATTACATCAAGGCGTGCTATATCCTCAGCGATATGTCCGAGCCGAACCGGGGCAATACGAAGGTGATACCTGGCAGCCATAACCGGCCGTACAGTCCCGAGCACACGAATGTCGACGGGGTTCTGGAGAATGAGCTCCAGGTATGCGGCAAACCTGGCGATGTCTTCATCTTCACGCAGAGCCTGTGGCATTCCGGTGCTCCGAATCTCTCGACATTTACCCGGCGCCAGCTCTTCTTCGGCTATAGTCCGATTTGGATGCGGCCGATCGATTACCGCACCGTGTCCGACCGTTTGCTGGAGGGGGCTTCTCCGGTCCGGAGACAGCTGCTCGGCGTGATCGACGACAATCCATTCAAATATTATGTGCCGCAGGAGTCCATGACTCCGCTCAAGGCGCTGTATTTCGATGGCGGCTCGCACAGCGTGTACGAGTAGCAACGGACCGCCCGTCTGCTGCAACTGCAGCTTCATGGCGTCATGCAGCTGAATTACAGCTTGCAAGGAAGGACTCTCTGCCGTTTCGATGGCCGGGAGTCCTCTTGTTGTTGTGTATATATGACGCATCATCTACCAATGCCGATCGGCCCACTCCTCGAAGGATGAGGTTTCGCTGAAATCCTCCACAATGAATGTCTGTAAGCTTATCAGGGAAATCCAGAACACGGTCACTAACCAAGCTGTTTTTACCATCATGGGCTCACCGCCTAACATTAAGATTTAATGTATGGACGCGTGGAGCTGTAAAAGGTTGCATGAGCGAGGTACATGCTACCATTCATTCGCGAAAACAAGATGCACACTTGCTTGTTAGGTTCAGTCAAGCCAGCAGCGATATTCTTGAAATGTTTCGACAAAAATAATTCATATTAATCAACTCGGATTAGTTTACAAAATGATGAAGACTGATTACAATATAAGGAAGCAAAGGAGACACCTCTATGCGCTGAACGCTATTAATCGAAAAGGTGATGAATATGGGCGAGTCGAGCCGTAGAATGGTATTGAATTTGGTGTTGCAAAACGGAGGTTCTCACCGGGGAGCCTGGCGCCATTCCAGTGCGAAGTTGGATGAGATTCACGATATCAAATATATACTCAAGCTGGCACAAAAGGCGGAGGCGTCGCGGATCGATTCGTTATTTATCGCGGATGGCTTATCGATCGAGGCCAAGGCTGTCCAGCACGGGCCGATCTTCGGTTTCGAGCCGCTGACGCTGCTGTCGTCCATCGCGACGGTCACCGAGCGGATCGGCCTGATAGCCACGGTATCGACAACCTTCAACGAGCCGTATAATGTGGCCCGCCAGTTTGCTTCCCTGGACCATATCAGCGGGGGGCGTGCCGGTTGGAATATCGTGACGACCGGGGTCGAGCGGACGGCCTTCAACTTTGGCCTGGATCACCTTCCTCCGCATACGGAGCGCTACGAGAGGGCCAAGGAATTCACCGAGGTTGTCCAGAAGCTATGGGACAGCTGGGAGCAGGATGCGCTCGTCCAGGATAAGGCTGCCGGTATCTATGCGGATGTGGGCAAGGTCCATGATATCCACCACCAGGGTACGTATTATTCCGTGCGTGGAGCGCTTAACATTATGCGGCCGCCGCAGGGCAGGCCGTTGCTTGTACAGGCGGGAGCTTCTGACGAAGGAAAGGCGCTGGCAGCCCAATTCGCGGAAATGATTTTTACCGTTCAGCCTACGCTGGAGGATGCGCAGCTGTTCTATCAGGATATCAAGTCAAGAACGGTCTCAGCGGGGAGGACTCCCGAGAGCGTTCATATCTTACCCGGGCTGCTTGTCATCGTCGGGAACACGGAGGAGGAAGCGCTGGAGAAGGCTAGCGAGCTGCGCCAGCTCGGCCCGATCGAACGCTCCGTGATGTCATTGTCCAACCTGCTGGGGATGGACTTTTCCATATACTCACTGGACGATCCGTTCCCCAAGCTGCCCGAGCCTGAGCAGGTTAACGCTTACCAGTCGTTCCATAAGATGGTCCGGAAAATCGTGGACAATCGAACATTGACGCTGCGGGAGTTTCTTGATAAATATTGGGTCGGAAGCGGACAATTGCGGGTAGCCGGAACTGCGGAGCAGATCGCGGACGTGATGGAGGAATGGTTCGTGAACGGAGCGGCGGACGGCTTCAACGTCATGCCGCAGCTTGCTTCGGGCGGCGCGGAGGATTTTCTGGATCGGGTCGTGCCGGTGCTGCAGCGGCGCGGACTGTTTCCAACCGCATACGAGAAGCCTACCCTACGGGAAAATCTGGGGCTCCAGCCACATGCCCTGGCTCATTAGAGGAGGAATCGGTTCATGACGGTACAACTGCAAGCTACAGCTTACGAAACACTTTATCCAGAGGGACATCTGCTGGCTGATGCCGACTGGGTCGATGCTCACCGCACGGCTCCAGGAGTCGTGCTCCTGGACGCCAGAGCCAAGGGCTATGATGAAGGACATATTCCCGGCGCTGTCTGGGTCGATGTCAAGGCATTCAAGGATGCCCCGGCGTATACCTTTGCCTCGGCGGACGCGATCAGAGAAAGGCTAGAGCAAAGCGGCGTTAGCCAGGACAGCACGGTGCTCGTCTATGACGACGGGGGCGGCGTGCTGGCCACTCGCTTGTTATATGTGCTTGAATTCGTGGGACTGAGAAATCAGGTGAAGCTGCTCAATGGCGGGTATGCGGCTTGGTTGGCAGCAGGGAAGGAAATAACGAGGGAAGCACCGGTCATTAAGCCGGGTAGTCTTATCGTGCAGCCTAACCCGCAGCTGGTCGTCACGAGGGAGCACATCGAAGCGGGCCTTACAGACAGCGTCCTGCTCGATGTGCGGTCAGCCGGTGAATACAGCGGACAGGACGCTCGGGATAACCTCCGAGCCGGTCATATTCCGGGGGCTGTCAACAAGGAATGGAAGGAAGCGCTTGCGCCCGCTGGCCAAGGCGGAGTTGTCAGGTTCAAGAGCTATGCCGAGCTGAGCCGGGAGCTGGGGGAAGCAGGGGTTAACAACCCGGAGCTCACGGTCGTTCCCTACTGCCAGAGTAATCAGCGGGGCGCACATGCGTACTTTGTTCTGAGATTACTCGGCTTCTCCGACATTCGCCCTTACGAAGGCTCGTGGGACGAATGGGGAAATACCGAAGAGACTACCGTTTCGAGCGGCGAAGCCTGAACATATAGAAGGCGACTGCTGCGGATAGCAGCGCAACGACGGTGACGATGCCGGCCAGTGCAGCGGGACCGACGGTTCCGCTCCCCAAGCCTAGTGAAGTTGCCGAGGGTGACGAGCCATTCCCCAGAATCGCGAGCTGTTCTGCGGCTGACGCCAGCGGCATGGTCATATCGCAGATCGTCGTCTTGAGCTTACCTTCGTAGGTACGGGCCGAGACCAGATAGGCTTGCCCGACCTTGAACGTATCGTATCCGCAGCTGCTTGAGCTTAGCGCTGTATATACCTCCGTTTTCTTGGCCAGCTCCCCCTTCCACACGGTCGCTACCTGGAAGTTAACCCGGACCGGGTCATCCGAGGATAGAATCATCATCTGAGGACGCTTGACCGCAGTGACCTCGCCTGCGAATATAGCGGTCTGGCTGGCTAAGGCATTCTCCACTTGCTCCTTCCCTGTGCGTGGAGTAGCGCAGGAGCAGGCCTGTGCAGTTGATGGGTGCAGGATGAGCCAAGAGCTGAACAGAGTCATCCAGCATAGAGCGAATAAAACGAATTTCCGATTCATTATGGATTTCCCTCCTATGAATCATTAAACGAGGAGAGGCAGGAATTTGTTGCCAATCCCCGTGTAATCTTGTATAAAATAGGAAGAAGAATAGGCTGTGCCGTAAACGGGACCCCCAAATCGGGGGTTTTTGTTTTTGGAACATACGGCATAACGGCAGCCTCAAAGGGTCATAATGCTAGCTAGCAGGCTAATCTAAGGCTGAATAGAGAGCTAACCCAGTCCGTCAGGATGTAAGAAGTGCACATAAGAGAGTATTAAATTAATGGCATATATAATTTATGATATTAATAATAAATACCGATAATTATTAGGGGAGGCCTATCATGCACATATTTGTTGCTGTACCGCTGCCTGAGAAGATCACTGAGGAGCTGGAGCGCTGGACGCATATTCACCGGGAGCAGCTAACCTTTCGCCGACGCACACATCCGCACGACTATCATATTACCCTCCAGTTTCTGGGGGAGGCTACGCCATCCAAGGTGGAGGACGTTCAGGCAGCTCTGGGGGCCATCCGATGCACTCCGTTTGCCTTGGCTTTGCACGGATTCGGCACGTTTGGCACGCCCCAAGCGCCCCGCGTCTTGTGGGCAGCTGTTGCAGGTGAGCTGCAAGGGCTGCACGCACTGCACACCTCTGTCGTGCAGGCGAATGCTGTCCTCGGCTTCGCGCCCGAAGAACGGCCCTATGCCCCTCATATTACGCTGGCCCGCCGCTTTGAGGGCGCTTCACCTTTCACCCTGGATACGATGACTACCGCTCTGGCTGCGGAGGCTTGGGAGGCGGACCGCTTCGTGCTGATGCAGACCCATAAGCATGCTTCACCGATGTATGAAGTAATCGGGGAATATGAACTGACAAAACCCCAAAATTGATCATTTATTCCTGCTATGTTATGGTGTGAAGGACAAAGCCTCTAACGCGTCGATCAGCCCTGTCATGCCGGAAGGGCTTTTTGGGATATTCAGAATCCCGTTCCACCTCCAGCGTCGCTAGTAGGCTGTAAGGAGAGCTTCAGCTTCATATATACGAAGGGAGAGATGACCATGTCCATCCGTCGGCACATGGAAGTCGACCCGCCGGCAGAAGGATTCTGCCGCTTGCGGAGCATCCGCTTGCTCAGCAGTGAAGGTTCTGCCTGTACGGCGGATTCATCCGGCGAGGATTACGCGCTGCTGCTGGTTGAGCAGGGAAAGGGAAGCATCTGGCTGTCCGGTATTTGCTACCGGGCAACCCGCGGCCATGGACTGATCGTGGTGCCCGGTACGAAGCTGGAGGTACTGGCCGATGAAGGGAGTCGGCTGCAGGTTTATGTGTTGGTGTTTCAGGCTTATCAGCCTGTGGAGCCATCATCGCCTTCTCAGCCCCTGCCGGTCTATTTGCCGTTACGCGGGATTTTCTCGGCGAATGGCCGTCTTGCCTTGAATGACAGTGCGGCTGTGATAGAGTCGGCCGGGCGTCTGTACGAAAGTCGTGAGGACTGCGCACCCCTGCAGAGCTACAAACGGTTCATCCGGTTCCAGGAAATCATCTTGACTTGTCTGGAAGCGGGTTATGCTCTCGAGCCAGAGGAAGAAGAGGCTCTGATCGACAGAGTGAAGCGCCATATCGAGGTTCACTACGCGGAACAGGTTTCTCTCTCCCAATTGGCAGAGCTGGCCTCATTCAGCGAGGCGTATTTCTCGACTTGGTTCAAGAAAGAGACCGGTCAGAGCCCGATTGAATACTTGACGGAATACCGGCTGCTGCGGGCGCGTGAGCTTATGTTCTCCGGCTCCTCCGACGTTACCGGGTCCCTGCGGCTGAAGGAAATTGCGCGCAGGGTGGGACTGACCGACGAGTTTTATTTCAGCCGGGTCTTTAAGAAGCGTACAGGAATGGCACCTGCCTTCTATATGAAGAACAAGCCGCAAACCATAGCAACGGTTATTCAGCCCTATTCGTATCACCTGCTTGCGCTGGGCATTTCTCCTGTTGCAGGGCTATTCGATTATGTGCCGCCGCAGCTGCAGCAGGGCACGTGTCCTCCGGTCAACTTGCTGAGATTTAGAAAAAACGAGTGGCTCCCAAGCTCAGGGCGCTTCGCCCGGACCTCATTCTGACCCATAATATGACCGGAGGCGAAGAGCAGATGAGGCCGATCGCTCCGCTGGGCATCGTGCCCTGGGACTATAACGACATCTATGATCAATTGCGTCTGACTGCAGATCTGGTCGGGAAGCAAGCCGAGGCGGAGGACTGGATACAAGCCTATGAAGGCAAGGTACGGAACGTGCGCAGGGCAGTGGCATCTTATTTCGGCCGTACAGAGACCATCGCTGCTATTCGCTTCGTTCAAGGTCAGCTGCGTGTGTATGGGGCTCGAAATATGGGACATGAGCTGTATCGCTCCCTTGGACTTACTCCCCCTGACCGGATCCGATCGCAGCTTAAGAACGCTACGTTCGTCTGGGAGGCCATCACTGCCGAGCAACTGCCTGATTATGCCTCCGCCGACCGGCTATTCCTGCTGACATTCACCAATGATGTGGAATTTGTCAAGCAGGTGGAGGAAAGCTCGCTTTGGAAAAACCTGCCTGCGGTCAAAAATGGCCGTGTCTATACGATCCCCGAGGAAATTTGGTTCACTTACGATCCGCTGTCCATCGACCGTCAGCTGGATGATGCCATCTCTCTCCTGAGCAAATAACGCTCAGCATGTGCCTAACAGGCTGCTCCTGGCTGCCTGTTTTTTTGCAGTCTGAGACCGGGCCAGACTACTTTTTTAGTCTGGCTGTAACTTTTGCGGACTTCAAACGTGGATATAGGGGAGGGAGGGATGGAGACGAACAACCTGGACTCGGTTTATCAAAGCTATGTGAAGGATGTTTACCGTTATTTGCGCTCCCTCTGCAACGATCATCATGCGGCGGAGGACCTGGTTCAGGAAACCTTCTACCGTGCCTATCTTTATTTGGAGGATTGCAGGGAGGACAAGATCAAGCCCTGGCTGTTCCGGGTTGCTCACAATGCCTTTGTCGACTACATACGCAAGGAGAGACGGAATCTCTCGCAGGAGCCGGCCTATTTCCAGCGGCTTGCCCATTTCAATACGCCGGAGAAGGAGTTCCTGCAGCAGGAGGCCTGGGACGAGCTTGGGAAGGCCGTGGCCGGACTGCCTATAGATCAGAGGCAGGCGCTGCTGTTGTATGACCAAGGCAGGCTGACCTATCAGGAGGCGGCCGGAATTATGGGGATTAGCCTGTCTCACTTTAAGATACTGCTTTTCCGGGCCAGACAACGGCTTCGGCAGCATGCGGGAAGGGATGGTGAAGCATGAGCGAAGAGTTCAAACGAAAGCTGAAGCAATATGCGGATGGAACGCTGCCGGATCAGGAGCGGGAAGAGATGGAGCGGGAATTGGAGAAGATGGAGGCTTACCAGGCTTACCTGGAAGAGGTGATGACTGCCAGTGAGTCTTCGAGGGATGAGTCGGAGCAAGCAGACCAGATACCGGAGCGCCGCGTTCCGAAGGGAGCCGAGCGGCGTATTATACGCAAGGGCAAGTGGAAGGCGCGCCTGATGAATGGGCTGACTGGAGTCGGTCTGATCCTGCTTCTCACGATCATCAGCGGGATCTTAACGGGCCTTTTCTATGGAACGGGAGAGCCGGACCGGATGACCCAGTACAGGGATGCTGTAGCCTCGGCCATTGCAGTCTCACGTCCCAATGTTACAGCCGAATTGAACGGCCAAGGGAACGCCTTTTTTTCCATGGATCTGACGGGCAAGCTGATGAAGCAGATTGGGGACTCCCGGGAGTCGGCAGGAGAGCTATCGATCAAGTTTCTGATGAGTCTGGCCACAAGTCCCCAGATTTCCTGGAGGGACAACCGGAGCTGGGGCATCTTCCATCACCCGGCCTACAAGCCGCAAGGACAGGACACAGACACCACAGAGAAGAGTAACAGCCGCACGGATGACAGCGAGTGGGCCACGCTGGATAAGCTTCCTGAGGGTACAGTGGCCGAGGTCTTCATCTCCATGGATCGCTTGATCCCGATCGACGAGCTGCTGCAGTGGCTGGAACCCAAAAATCTGGAGCCCGTCTGGTTCGCTGCAGATGTGGGTCCAAGCTCGTGGAGAGACGACAGCGGGATCGTGATGAGCCCGATCGGATTTCCTTACCAGCCTCTGTGGCACCCGGGCGATATGAAGGTCGATCAATACTCGGAGCGTAAAACGGGCTGGTTCGGCAAGGTCGTGATGAGCTCCAGCTCTTCTCCATCCGTCAAGGCTTATGGGGACGGGGAACTGCGGGGACAGAACTTCCTGCAAACACTGAAGGTGCTGCAGCAGTACAAATCGGTAACGAGGCAGGTTGCACCGTTTATTAAGGTCGATGAAGCAGTGGATTACGTGGAGAAAAACGGCGTTCAGCTCTATGGTCTAGTGCTCACTGGACCATCGAAAGAACTGTTGAAGCTCAAGCAGGAACCGTGGGTCCGAAATCTAAGGGTAGGCGAGGTCCGGCTGTGGAACTGGAACGATCGGCAGTAGCCTTCCATGAACCCGAGTGTGCGGGAGTACAGCCGGTAGGAGGCAGGGGAAGCTATCGAGCGGATGAAGGCTTCCCCCGCTGCCAGCGTCATGCGGTCCGGACGATATGCGTACTATACGTGTAGGTCTCGGTTCTGAAGGGAAGGCCGGGCGAGGAGGGCAGTACTTCTTCCATAAACGGCAGCCGCGGCGCATACACGAAGCGCCCTCCCACCGTTAGCGATCGGAGAATATCCATGTAAGCACGCGCGTAACGCTCATGCTCGCCATCTGCCTTGAGATGATGATGGGTAAAATGATTGGAGAACGCCATATGGGAAATAACCGTTCCCCATGTGTTCGGCTCAAATGTATATTCAAACCAGCCAGACCGGTGGAGATCACCGGCCGGTGTGACATTCCTGTCAATTCCAACCGTAGGGATGCCATGCGCTTGTATGTAGCGGATGAGGCTGGCCTGTGCTCCGCAGCCTATGTCCAGCACAGGGGAAGCTATCGCGCTCAGATCGAGATTCAATACAGCTAGCTGAAATTCAGGTGTATATTCCGCACATGTGATGTTCGGCAGATCTGGGTGGTCCCTGTATGTGCGAAAGATTTGGCTGCCATTGGAATAGATCAGAAAAGCTTGCAGGCGTTTATAATGAGCTGCGAAAATAGGTTCAATTTCCTCGTCGCCGATGACCGTCTGTTCGCCAAGCCGGCTGAGCCGGGCAAATAAATGACCGTAAATTTCCTGAAGTCCGGCATAGTGCCGGCGGCTGAACTGCAAGTATTGATTGACCTCCCAGAATAACTGAATCGTCTGGGAAGCGGCGCTCTCCATCACTTGCATAAGCTGTCCGTTTGTCTTGGCCGCCTGCATAAAGAGGGAGATCTCCCGGGCTTTCACGCGCAGCAGCTCGATGGTTTCGGCAGCTGGGGTCAAGACGAGCGTTCCTCCGGTAAGCTCATAAAAAAGACTTTTATCCCGATTGTGAACGAGCTGCCGTTCGATTTCACGCTGGAAGTCGGATAAGGTGAACATGACGGTTTCTCCTTTCATAACATTGTTTACATAATATAAATTATGTTAATTCCAGATCAAGCGGATCGTGGTTCCGTTCCCTTCTGAGGCTTGAACCTCGATTACTGCTCCTAGCGCCTCGGCCAGCGCTTTGGTCACCGCCATGCCAAGCCCAGTGCCCTCTGAGGCACTCTCCGTATCGGTCCCCCGGTAATACCGCTCGAACAGCCGCTCCAGCGTAGCCTGATCCATCCCGTTGCCGTCATCCTGAAAGGAAAGAGCAGCTCCGCCTGATTTCAAAGCTGATAGTGTAACGGTCAGTGTCGTCTGCGCCGGGTTATGCAGGAAGGCATTCGCCACCAGATTGTCTACGATCCGCTGAAACCACGGCTTGTATAGATCCAGATGGACAGGTCCTTCGGCCGGAATAAAGTGCACGGCGGCTGCGTTCACGAACGGTGGATGGCTGGCCTCGCGCAGTGCCTCGGGGAGGTACTCGTTCATATTGATCGTCTCCAGAGAGGGAGCCTCCACGCCGTGGCGGAGCTGGTAAGTCAGCGTCAGGTCACCGATCAGTCCTTCGAGGTGAGAGGCTTTATCCAGCATAATTTTTCCAAAGGAACGGACCTCCGCCGCCGACCATTCATAGGTAGGGCTCTCCAGCATATGCGCATAGCCCTTGATCGACGACAGCGGTGTCTTCAAATCATGGGAGACGCCGGCAATCCATTCGTCGCGCAGGCGCTGCGTTTCTTCGCGAAACCGCCGGTCGCTGTGCAGAGTATGCGTGAGTCTATCCAGCGAATCCAGAACATCCCGGTAGATCAAGTATTTGCGCTTGCGCTGTCCGCGGCGGTTGAGGCTCTGGGGCCGCCTGCCCGCTCCGCCCGGCTCCTCATACCGGCCTTCGGCCAGCATGCGCAGCCAATTCATGATATGCAGGATGGGAGAGCCAACCTGATGCCCGAAGCCGTAGGCTAACGCCATAAATGTCAGCATGGAGGCCGCTACCAGCATCCCGATGCCCAGAATGAGCACCCGGTATTCTGGAACAACCAGAGGCTGCTGGCCGGGTTTGGTCCCCGGCAGGGGGGAGCTGAGCGCCCAGGTGTGTCCTGCTGGCTGGTCATGATGGAGGGTCAGCTTGGTATTATACCGGTCCGGATAGATCGAGCGAAGCGCCATCTCCTGGATGGAGAAGCTGGTGATCGCTTCCTTCGGACGATTGAACGATGCCAGCTCGATGCCGCCCGCATCTAGAAGCTGCAGCCAGCTTCCCTCACGCTCTAGCCGTTCCCTCAGCTGTTCCGGAACCTGGAGCTCATGTCCTTGCTGTACGCTTTGCTCCGCCAGCTGACGGAGCAGGATATCCCGCTCCGGCGGCTTGCCGTAGAGCAACGTGTATCTCACTCCGTCTTTATCCTGGATCCACAGGTACAATTGATAGGGAAAAGGAGCCTTACCCAGCCAATAGGCCGTCAGTTCCCCAGGGCCATACGAGGACGGGACGTCGGAGGGCGTGAAGAAGGATTCCGTAACCTGTCCATGTGTGTCAATCTGCTGCAGCCAGCCTCCGCTCTCCCGGACCTGCTCCAGCAGCTCAGGTGCATACTGAGTGCTGCCGCCTTTGGTTTGAAGAGTTTGCACGAGCCGATACAAGCCGATGCTCTCGAACTGCCGGGCTGCTTCGAGCCGTGTCAGCCTCTCCGAGCTCCAGATCATGGCGACTGCCGCTAGGCTCAGCAGAACCAGCCCCATGACCAGAAGCCACAGAATCAATCGCCGGGCAATGCGCCATCTAATATTCAAAGCCTTGCTCCTTTTTCACCAGCTTATACCCCAGTCCCCTGACATTCACGATATATTCGGGCTTGGACGGATCGACCTCGATCCGCTCGCGAATGCGATGAATATGAACCATGATGGTGTTATCGTCGCTGAGACTGTTCCCTCCCCATACCCGTTCGTACAGCTCCGTCTTGGTAAACAGCCGGTTGGGATGCTTGCACAGAAACAGCAGCAGCTGAAATACCAGGGAAGGGCAGGGGACCTGCTGACCTTCGACGATCAATTCGGCGGCCGTTTCATTCACCTGGAATCGTCCGAACGAGTAGATGTTGCCTGGTGCCGCCACCTCCGCAGTCGGTTTGCCTGTACGCCTCAGCAGCGATTTGATGCGGGCCACGATCTCCAGCGGGTTAAACGGCTTCGTTACATAATCATCTCCGCCTACGGCAAAGCCGGTCAGCTTGTCAAAATCACTCGAGCGGGCGCTTAGAAACAGAATAGGAGCGTCTGTTGCCCGGCGGATAAAGGGACATGCCTCGATCCCGCTCATATTCGGCAGCATGACATCGAGCACGATGACATCGTACGGCTTAGCCTCACAGGCCTGTATGGCAGCCTCTGCGGTTCTTACCTTATCAATTTTAGTAAAGCCCTCTTTCAATAAAACAGTCTCCAGCAGCTGGAGGATAGCCTGTTCATCGTCGACTAACAGGATGGAGGCGTCGTTCATGGCAGCTTTCTCCCTTGGGTGTCCTATTTCACACTGCTTCTAGTGTACCACGCTTTGAAGGGGCGAGCATGGGAGCGAATCTTAACGACAGCTTAATTTTACCGGATTATAATTAAGCCTCACGTAAGCTCATGTTTCCTTGAGGTTAAGCTGGGACTTGTATAGTAGGTATAGAAACTAACATCCAAAGGAGGAGTACCATGATTATGCTTTGGATCAAGGTTGCGACCGCTGGGCTTCTATTACTGGGCTTGGGCGGGCATACTCAACTGCAGAATAAGGAGGAACCCCCCGTGGAAACTTCATCAGGCATGCGGACAGGAGCAGGTAGCTCCGTCATTCAGGCGGAGGAGATCGCAGAGGCGCTCATTCGCCAGGAGTATGACCAGGTATACAACCAAACCAGCGAGCCATTCAGGGAGATGATCTCGGCAGCGGACTTCGCGAAGGCCGTTCAATCCTTCAGCAGCGATGTCAAGACATGGAATCCGAACTCGGATCTGAAGGTCAACGGAGGCCGTTACATCACGTGGGCAAATCCAGAGGGAACGAAGGGACTGATCGCTCAACTCGGTCCGGACGGCATCATCGCCGGACTGCAGATGGTCCCGTTGAAGCAATTCCCGCAGACGGATATGGCCTTCACCCAGCAGGAGTTCAGTCTCCCGGTCGAGGGGGACTGGCTCGTATTCTGGGGCGGAGAGAATGTGCTCTCCAATTATCATTACGAAGTGAAAGAACAGCGGTATGCCTACGATTGG
Source organism: Paenibacillus filicis (assembly GCF_038070315.1). NCBI lineage: Bacteria > Bacillati > Bacillota > Bacilli > Caryophanales > Paenibacillaceae > Paenibacillus > Paenibacillus filicis. The sequence continues at coordinate 40,562 of NZ_JBBPCC010000033.1, forward strand.
ATTCAGATCCGGGACGGTTACTCGTATGACGGCGATCCTTTCAAGAATGAAAGCTACTATGCCTTCGGGCAAAAGGTTACGGCTCCACGCGACGGAAGAGTGGCGCATGTCGTGAACGATATTCCCGATAATGAGCCGGTCGGCACCATGAATCCGGATGTCCCTGCCGGCAATATGGTCGTGATCGATCATGGCGATGGCACGTACAGCTTCCTCGCTCATCTGAAGAAGGGCTCTGCCACCGTCAAGGTCGGCGACCTCGTCGCCAAGGGCGACCTGATCGGCCTGTGCGGCAACTCGGGCAATTCCAGCGAGCCTCACCTGCATGTGCAGGTATCGGATCATGTGGATCTGTTCAGCGGCAAATCACTGAGAATCAAGTGGGAACGAGGACTGGAGCCTCGCCAAGGCGAGGTGGTCCACGGCAAGCCGAGCATTAATGAGTAGGCGGAGCGAAGCGAGGTAGCGCTTTGTGAAGCCAACAAGACCAACAAGCCACGTTGTCCCCGCGGCTTGTTGGTCTTGTTGTTCATTCAATCTCTGATCGGTACATTATGACCGTTCCGAAGCCGACGGGCCGGTCAGGGCAACTTGGTATGGTACAGCGTGCGGTCACCCATATCCCAATGGGGGAAATATATCTCATCGCCTGCGATATACAGCGCGGTAGCCCGTGCTTCAAACAAAGCTTCTCGCGCGGAGCCATCGATCCTGATGCGCTCGACAGAAGCCGATCCAGCGATGCCGAAGCCTCCGCTGACGTAGTACAGCCAGCCGTCCCGGTAGTTCATCTTCCCAAGCGGCGGGCGGGTAGTTTCATGCAGCAGGATATGTACTGAGCCGTCGGCGTTCATCTTGTAGAGCTGTTTATCCTGGCTGACATAATAGATCCAGTCATCGATGAGGATGAAGCTTGTAACCCCATCATGTAGCTTCCTCGCTTCGGACCCGTCCAAGTTCATCACATACAGTCCGCGTTGTCCGTCCTCTCCCTTCAGGACGTAGAGCCGGTCGTTCGAGAGGAAATACTCCCTCAGATCCTTATCGTCAAGCAGCTTCTGCTCGTCTGTGCCGTCTGTTCTCCTCCGATTCAGGCCGTCAGCCATATCATATATCCAGTCGCCCTGCACCCACAAGTGTCGGGCATCTTTATCCGAGACAAGGGTTCTGTCGGAACCGTCGGTACGCATTTTGTAAATGGAATTTTTCTTCCAATTATCGAAGGCGATGTAGTATAGCCAGTCTCCGACAACGTTGATCGATAAGGCCTGGTCGTCCGACAGCTGGGTCTGCTCCGAGCCGTCCGGTCTGGACTTGATCAAGGCTAACGGGTTTTGGTAAACCCAACCGTCCTTCACAGCGAGCTGTCCGCCACTGGCAATATTGAGCCGATCCTGATGAGTCTGAGTGGCAGATGAGGGTTCCGCGCAGGAGCGGATGCCAAATCCCCGCTTATCGTCCCAAGAGGTCGTCCAGCCGAACGCCTCCCGGGTAAATGACCAGGTCATCGGAAAATAGACGATGTTCCGGTACAGTAGAACCGGGTAGGGTTCCTCTTGGTTGATGATCGACTTCCCGTTTACCTTAATAGGGAAGGGAGCCAGAGTTAGAGTGGCATCGCCCGCTCCGTCCAGATTGCCTTCCGCTGTCAGATCTTGTATGAGCGGATTGCAACCGGAGCTAGACGCGACCGACAGTCCATCCTGCTCGCTCCAATCGACAGTTAGTCCGAGGGCCGAAGCATAGTGCCAAGTCATCGGGAAATAAATCATCTCGCGGTACAGCAGCGCCGGATATTCGCTATGACGCTGATCCGTGAACACCCCGTTTACTGCGACGGGGAAGGCCGGGAACGAAGCCTTGGCCTCCTGAGCGGAAGCGTCCGGATTCAGAGACAGGGAGGCGCCCGTCAAGGCGGTAGAAGCTAAGAGAATTGCTAGAAGCCGACAGCTAGAGCAACGAAAAGGCATGAAAGCACCCCTTTTCCAATTCTTTCTATTCCTATATATTGGACGTCTTATTCGCAAAAAAGGGTGCAGCGCTGCAGAAACTTTTGCGCATCCGTTTCCAGTCATCGTGATGAATACGGTAACCGATTCCTCGCAGGATGTATGCGGTGGGTTCGTCTATATCGAAGCGAATCGCTAGAGGCTAGGAAGCATATAGCCGGCTGATTGCGCTGTGACGTAGTTCACACTCTCGTCAATAGAGAGACACGGCTTTGACACGATAACCCCCCGTTAGGGCTATATGCACCTTATTTCCATCCGGTATAATAAGGAGCATAGGAGCCATGAAGCAATGGGCCCGGGTAGTCATCCCGGAGTTTCTGCCGAAACATGCATACAGCGGGAGACTGCAACTCATATTGTGAACATTTTCACATTTTATTTGTGATTTATTTCACGTGAATAATTTCACATTAATTATGAATGTTACGGCTTCCTGGACTTCATGGATTCAAATAAAACCCGAAAAATGAAGGGAGCTCGTTATGGACATCGTTGATTTGGCCCGTCTGCAGTTCGCTTTGACTACGATCTTTCATTTTGTGTTTGTCCCGATCTCGATTGGCTTGTCCCTTCTGGTCGCGATCATGGAAACGATGTATGTGGTGAAGAAGAAGGAGCTTTACAAGAAGATGGCCAAGTTTTGGGGGACCTTTCTTCTGATTAACTTCGCCGTCGGAATCGTGACCGGTATTCTACAGGAGTTTCAATTTGGCATGAACTGGTCGGACTTCTCCAGGTTTGTGGGCGATGTATTCGGCACACCGCTGGCGATTGAAGCACTACTGGCTTTTTTCCTCGAATCTACCTTCATCGGCCTCTGGGTGTTCGGCTGGGAGAGGCTGTCCAAGGGACTGCATCTGGCTTGTATGTGGCTGGTCACGGTCGGTACGATGTTGTCCGCGCTCTGGATACTGGCTGCCAACTCCTTCATGCAGCGTCCTGTCGGCTATACGATCAACAACGGACGGGCGGAGATGACGGATATCTGGGCGCTGCTGACCAACGGACAACTGCTATGGGAATTTCCCCACACCTTGTTCGCCGCCTTTGCGACAGGAGCTTTTCTCGTGGCGGGGATCAGCGCCTGGAAGCTATTGAGGAAGGAGGAAACGGAGTTTTTTATCCCATCCTTCAAGCTGGGCATCACGGTCGCTCTGATCTCATCACTCGCCATCGCCCAGTTCGGGCATGGTCAGGCGCAATATCTGGTGGAGACCCAGCCGATGAAAATGGCGGCGAGCGAAGGCTTATGGGAGACGAGCGCCGACCCTGCTCCCTGGACGGTGGTCGCGGCTATTGATGCCCGGAATCAGCAAAACAGCCTTGAGGTCAAGGTTCCGTATCTGCTCAGCTTCCTGTCTTACAGCAAGTTCTCCGGCTCTGTGCCTGGCATGAAGGACTTGCAGGCGCAGTATGAGCAGTCCTACGGTCCCGGCAACTATATCCCGCCGGTCCGCACGACCTTCTGGAGCTTCCGGATTATGGTCGGCAGCGGAAGCGCCATGATTTTGCTCAGCCTGTACGGGGCTTACCTAGCGTTTCGCAAGAAGCTGGAACTGCCCAATAAGCGTTATATGCAGCTTATGATGGCGGCGATATCGCTGCCTTTCATCGGGAATACGGCAGGGTGGATCATGACGGAGATCGGGCGTCAGCCATGGACGGTATTCGGACTGCTGCGTACGGAGGATTCGGTCTCACCAAGCGTGTCAGCGGCGCAGATCTGGACTTCGCTCCTTGCATTCTCCGGTATTTATCTGGTATTACTAGGAATTTTGGCGTATTTATTCGCCCGCACGGCACGAAAAGGCCCTGATGGCCATGCTCACGAGGAAGTACAGCTTCATGATCCGTTCGAACAGGAGGATAATCGCCATGTCGCTCAATGAATTATGGTTTGTGCTGATCGCGATGTTGTTTACCGGCTTTTTCTTTCTGGAGGGGTTCGACTTTGGCGTCGGGATGGCCACCCGGTTACTGGCGCGCAATGACAGCCAGCAGCGGGTCATCATCAATACGATCGGCCCGTTCTGGGACGCGAATGAAGTTTGGCTGATCACGGCTGCCGGCTCCATGTTCGCAGCGTTTCCTCATTGGTATGCGACGATGTTCAGCGGCTATTATATGCTATTGACCTTGATTTTACTGGCGCTGATCGCACGAGGCGTGGCATTCGAGTTCCGGGGCAAGCTGGAGGGAGCACTGTGGAAAAAGACCTGGGACGCGGCCATCCTCATCGGCAGCAGCGTACCGCCTCTGTTATTCGGTATGCTGTTTGCCGGGGTGATCCGGGGCGTTCCGATCGGCGCTGATAGGGAGATGCATGCCTCCTTCTCCGACATGGTGAATGGGTACACCCTATGGGCAGGCATCACGGTGGTCGGTCTGTGCCTGCTGCACGGGCTTACCTTCCTGTCCCTGCGGACGACAGGTGATTTGCGCGAGCGATCCCGGCTCATGGCCTTGAAGCTGCTGCCCGCTCTGACGGTATGTCTGGCTGTACTTGCGGTCTGGACGTACGGGGCCACGGACCTGTTCGAACGCAGAGCAGCCGTGCTGGTTCCTGCGCTGATCCTGGGCGTCATCGCCCTATTCCTGGCCTTCCGATTTTTGCGGAGCCGCAGGGAAGGCTGGGCTTTCGGGATGACCGGAGCGCTCATTCTGCTGCTGTTCGGGGCGATGTTTGCAGGTCTATTCCCGAGGCTGATGATCAGCTCGCTCGATCCGGCTTATGATCTAACCCTGGTTAACGCAGCATCCAGCGCTTATACGCTCAAGGCGATGACGATTGTCGCAGCATGCATCTTGCCTTTTGTGCTGGCCTACCAAGCCTGGAGCTACTTCGTCTTTCACAAGCGGGTCCATGAGAAGGACCACCTGGAGTACTGATGGACAGACGATGGCTTGCGCTGAAGGGCATTCGTCCGGTAATGATGCTGCTGGCCGGACTATCCCTTCTGCAAGGAGCTGCTGTCGTCGGGCAGGCTCTGCTGCTGGCCAAGGCAGTGTCTGCCCTGTTCGAGGGGCGCGCGGCATCGGAAGCCACCCAGGCTCTTCTGCTGTTTGCCGGCGCGTGGGTCGCCCGGCATACGATCGTCTGGCTGCAGAAGCGAGTTGCGGGCCGGTTTGCCGATGTATCGGCCCAGTCGCTCCGGCAGGAGCTGCTCGCGGCTTTATTTCAGGCAGGACCGGGCCAGGCCGCCAGGCAGGGCAGCGGCAGACTGGTCACGCTGGCGCTGGAAGGCGTCGACCGGGTTCGCAATTACCTGGATACGGCGATCACGCGTATGCTGGATATGGGCATCGTGACGGCGATCCTGCTGATCGCCGTGTACAGCCTGGATGTGATATCCGGGCTGATCCTGACAGCGGCGATGCCGGTGCTCATCGGGTTCTTCATTCTGCTGGGCTTGGCGGCGCGCAAGCAAGCAGATAAGCAGTGGCAGTCGTATGGCAGGCTGGCCCATCATTTTACCGACTCGTTGAGGGGTCTGGAGACCCTGAGGTTCCTGGGGCGAAGCCGGGCGCACGGCAAGACGGTGGAGAAGGTGAGCGGCCAATACCGTGCGGCTACGATGCGTACTCTGCGCGTGGCCTTCCTGTCCACGTTTGCGCTGGATTTTTTCAGCATGCTGTCCGTGGCCTTTGTGGCGGTAGGGCTGGGCCTGCGGCTGATCAACGGCAGCCTGGGGCTGGAGATGGCGCTGGCCGTGCTGCTGATCGCACCCGAGTACTTTGTCCCGGTCCGGATGCTGGGTTCAGACTACCACGCTTCGCTGGACGGCAAGGAGGCTTGGACCGCGATCCGTCACTTGATGCGTACTCCCCCGGAGCCCGATACCGATGTTAAGGGGGAAGGAAATCAACACCGGGATGCCGAGCAGGAGGGCTTCCACAGCCTGACCTTGAGCGGTATCTGTGTGGCGGGAGATGAAGGCCGCTCGCTATTGCGGGAGGTAACGGCGAGCCTGCCGGATCATGTCCGCAAGGTGGGCATCGTGGGCGCCAGCGGCGCCGGGAAGTCTACGCTGCTGCATGTGCTCGGAGGCTTCCTCGCCCCGGACGCCGGGAAGCTGCTGGTCGACGGACAATCTGCCGCCGACGGCGGGATGGAAGTATGGCAGCGGCAGATCGCTTATATCCCGCAGCATCCGTATCTGTTCAGCCAATCCGTGGCTGACAATATCCGCTTCTACGAGCCGGAAGCGACGAAGGCCGAGGTGGATCAGGCGATCGACGCCGTAGGCTTGCGCGATCTGGTCGATCAGTTCCCGCTGGGCAGCGGGGAGAGGATCGGCGAAGGGGGCCGTGCGCTTAGCGGGGGGCAGGCCCAACGGGTGGCTCTGGCTAGGGCGCTGCTCGGCAGCCGCCCGGTCCTGCTGCTGGACGAGCCGACGGCACATCTGGATATGGAGACGGAGTGGGAGCTGAAGCAGACGATGCTGTCCGTGTTCGGGCAGAAGAAAGTGTTCTTAGCTACTCACCGGCTGCACTGGATGCAAGAGATGGACTGGATATGGGTGATGCACGAGGGAAGGCTTGTCGAAGCCGGCATGCATGAGCAGCTGCTGGAAAGCCGGGGCGTTTACTATCGGCTGGCTGCGGGCAAGAAGGAGGAGGAAGCATCGTGAGTAAGAGGGGCAAGTTCAAGGGCTGGTTCGCCTTTGCCGCTGTCATGGGTACCCTAGCTATAGGGTGTGCGGCGGCTCTTTTGTTCACCTCCGGGTACTTGATCTCCCGCTCGGCCTTGAGGCCGGAAAATGTATTAATGGTCTATGTGCCGATAGTGCTCGTCCGCACCTTTGGATTCAGCAAGGCTGTTCTGCAATACGGGGAGCGGCTCGCCGGTCATCATGCCGCGCTGGGCATATTGTCCGCCCTGCGGGTCCGGTTGTACCGGGCGCTGGAGCCACAGGCCTTACAGCTGCGCAGCCGGTTCCAAACCGGCGATCTGCTGGGGCTGCTTGCGCAGGATATCGAGCAGCTGCAGCAGGTGTATCTGCGTGTCGTGCTTCCGTCCGTCTCAGCGATTCTTCTGTACGCGCTCGCGATCACGGCGCTCGGTCGGATGGACCCCGCCTTCGCTTGGATGATGGGGCTCTATGCCGGCTTTCTGCTATTTGCAGCGCCGGCTGCGGCTTGGTGGCTGTCATCCCGTGTGAGGATGCGCTTCAAGCAGGTGAGGAGCGAGGCTTACCGGGAGCTGACGGACGCTGTGTTCGGCATGAGCGATTGGCTGCTGAGCGGCCGCACCGGCTCTTTTCTCACCGGCTTTATGGCCAGACAAATGTCCGCTTCCCGGGTGGAAGGATCGATTCGGCGCAGCGAATGGCGCATTCACTGGATCTCACAGTGCTTAGGGGGAGGTCTTATCGTGCTCATGGCCGTCTGGGCCGGAGAAATGGCTGCGCAGCAGCGGATAGAGGCCACGTGGATTGCGGCGATGGCTCTGATCGCCTTCCCGCTGGTGGATAGCTTCGTGCGGATTACGGATTCCTTTGCCCGGATGCCTGAGTACACGGACTCGCTGCGTCGACTGAGCGGCATCGGAGGAGAAGCTGCATGGAGCCAGCCCGATAATTGGACGAGACTGGAGCGCAATGGCGAACTAGCTCCACCAAGCGGGCCAGTGGGATGGGAGCCGACACGACGAATGACGGGTGATGCTTCTTCTGCGATTACAGCTCCAATCTCTGCGGCAGCGACCGGGCTGCGGCTGGAGCGGGTAAGCTTCCGCTATGCGGATACGGAGTCCTGGAGCTTGCGTGAGGTCACTCTCCACGTGCCTCCGGGAGGCAATCTGGCTATTCTCGGCCGCAGCGGGGCCGGCAAATCCACGCTGCTCAAGCTCATGCAGGGGGAGCTGCAGCCGCAGGAGGGGCAGATCACCGTGCTTCCGCAGCAGGTCCAGGCCGGGGAGGACGAATCTGCCGGGCTATTCGCCGTCCTTAATCAGAAGCCGTATCTGTTTGATACGACTGTGGCTAACAATATCCGGCTCGGCCGCAGCGAGGCTACACTCGAGGAGATCCGTTGCGCTGCGGAGCAGGCGGGTCTTGCCCGGCTTATCGAGTCGCTCCCTGCCGGGTATGACACCCGAATGACGGAGGCGGGCTTGCGTTTCTCCGGCGGAGAACGCCAGCGGATCGCGCTTGCACGGGTGCTGCTTCAGAATAAGCCGATTGTGCTGCTGGACGAACCGACCGTGGGGCTGGACGCCCAAACGGAGCGCGACTTGATGGAGACGGTCTTTCGCACGCTGGAGGGTAAGACGTGGATCTGGGTCACGCATCATTTGCTCGGTATGGAGCGGATGGACCAGATTCTATTTATGGAGCAAGGGGGAGTAGCTATGCAAGGCACTCACGAGCAGTTGCTGCGTGAGAATGCCCGTTACCACCGTCTGTACAAGCTGGATCATCCATTCGGGTAAAACATGTGCGAGTGACCAAACAGACCCATGCCTATGAACGCAAAACCGATTTATTGGTTTTGGAATGGATAGCTCCTTTCAGATTGGAGTTAGGAAGCAGCCGCTTCCAGATACCCTAAACATTTTCCATTTACTTACGTCTATGTATGTGGTTGTTTAAAAGAAATGGAGTTGATGTCTCATGATAAGTTGGCACAAAACTCGCTTTCTTATAGTCGGTGCATGTCTGGCCTCCTGCCTGACCGCCGTACCGCTTAACACTCATGTTGCTGCTGCTTCCCCCGAATTCGAGAGAGCGCTGCACAATCCTAAGATCGGGGATAAGATCGGGAACGTGTATGCCACGGACATCCGGGCTTACGTGAACGGCCATCTGATTCCATCGCTCAATATCGATGGCTACACGGCGGTCGTGGCCGAGGACTTGCGAAGCTACGGCTTCGATGTGGCTTGGACACCGGATCAGAGACGGGTTACCATACTGCCCCGGCAAGACAAGCCGACGGAGCCCATCCCTGCAGCATCCCCCTCCGAGCAGCCGATCGGAGCCAAGCTGGGGAATGTGTTGTATACCGATATCGAAACCTACTATGAAGATCAGGCGATTCCTTCCTACAATATCGGCGGGCGAACCGCTATTCGGCTGAATGACCTGGATAAGCTGGGAGATTTGAAGTGGGAGCCGCAAAAGAAGGAAATTTCCTTCCAAGCGGTCTGGAAGGGCCAAGGTGAAATGAAAGAGGCTCCAACGCCTCTGGTCATTTATCAGCGCCAAGAAATCAAGGTTCCGGCCATTCAAGTTCAAGGAGTTTCCGTGGTCTCCGAAGGCAAGCAGGTTGGCCAAGTCTTGGACGGAAGTCTCCGCATTTCCCTGGCCTTCATGGCCCAGGCACTAGGTTATAAGCCGAGTAAAGCGAATGCATGGGGCTGCGGGCAGGAGACGATTTGTTTCGATAATGGCTCCTATGGGATCATGGTGGATCCCAGGCCGCTGAAGCAGGGAGGCTCCTCTCCCCTTAACGCCTCTTTGTTCTGGATGGGCGGCGAGGAGGGAAAACATGAGCTTCAAGTCACCGCTGTGGACACGCCGCTGGATGTGTTGGTTGAGGAGTGGAATTTGAAGGAGCTGTTCGGCTATTCTTCGACATGGGAGCCGGAGACGAGAACGCTGAATATTGTTTACGTCGATTACGCTGTTGACGATTTTGGATTTCCCAAGTCTCTGAACAATTATTATTATACGTATCGCGCTACGGGCTACCTCGACGGGTCAAAGTCATTGCTGCCTTCATTTACCGTTAAAGTCAACCCAGGCGCGTTGGGTTATGGCGGGTCGATGGGGCTGATCGGGGAGACGGGCGCGCATAGATACAAGGGAGTAGGCGGCTTGTCCGAGTACCGGTACGATTATGAGAAGCTGTACAATCTCGGTTCTTACGAACAAGAAATTCAGGTGAGCGCAGGGATGCGTATTTTGTTTAAGCAGAATTTGAGCTACGAGCTGACCATGAAGGACGTAAGCCCGGTGATCGATTATCCCGACCCATTCTCGGGCGGTGAGATTAGCCGCATTACCTTTGATAAGCCAACTGGGGGCTATACCCGAACCTCCGGGCAGGCCGTGTCTTTCCATGGAAAGGCACTGAAGAAGGCCAGCAACGAGCTTAAGGTCATTGTCGAGCATCAAGGGTATGGAGGAGGGTTCGAGAAGGTTGATCACTTCGACGTTCCCATCGATGGAGATGCGTTTTCCTTCGAGGTCAAGCCTCAGGCCGATCCCCGTTACTTAACCCGCGTTACGGTCCAGAGCTTGATTAGCTTTCCACGGGGGACGCGGATGGGAGATGTAGCCAGATTTTATATCGAGAAGGCTACTGAAGAGCCGTAAGGGTATGAGCCGGCTAGCCCCTGCATAAGCTGGTCACTTCAACTATTTAATGACAAAGCGGCAAACCGAATTCTGGTCTGCCGCTTCAATGATTGAGCTCGTTCTTCGTTAGAGTTTAATGAAGATCTTTTATAAACCAAGCGTCCGTAGCATTATGCTCTGAACCATCTAGTGGTCTTTCAAGCTGCTGGAAGCCTAATTTGATGTAAAGGAGATTTGCTGCTTGAAGTTTCTTCAATGTTTCTAAATAACAGTAGGTATAGTGTTCTTTGGCGAAGTCCAGTGCAACTTTCATAAGCTCCTTGGACAGACCCCTGCCTTGAGCTTCGGGTGCAATGTATAGCTTTTGCAACTCGCAAATTCCCGGTTCCTGCCCAAATGCTGCAATCCCCACACCGCCTACCACTTCATTTTGCTCATTCACTGCAACCCAATACTTGGAATTTGGCTGTTCCTTGTAATATTGTGCCAGACTGCTCAGTTGGGGGTCAAAATAGGCTGTTCCCGGAATGTTTAGGTTAAATGATTCCAATGAGCGTTTAATAATTTGCTCTATGGCTTGATTGTCTTTTTCTTCAATTTCACGAATTTGCATAGTTCCATTCCCCCAATACCCAATACCTGAATCATAATAATCTATTAACTCTAATAGGATCCGCCAAATAATTCAACCCTTTCCAAGAATGCTCTCGCGAAAAAAACTACTTTGCTCTTAAGTGCGCGCATTTTCTTAGATTTTAAAAGTACCGATCTAACCCGTTACGGAAACGCGCCGGAAGCTGAGCGCGGTTTCCAATGTCCATTATAAGGGATGCACTTCAACAGGCAAGGTGGGCTTTTTTTTGTTTTAATCCGACTAAACCGATTGACATTTATTATTATTGGGTTATGATAGGAATAACAGCATATACGAGCGACCATACAGACCTATGGAGAGAGAGGGAGATGGCTATGATCAAGGTAGCGATTATCGGAGGAAGCCAGACGAATACATTCAAGAAATTAGGGGAGAAGCGTGGGCTGAGCGTCGAGCATCACGACGGAAAAACCGGTGGCGGTCCTATTGAGAATTATTTTCTGAGCATCATCAACAAGGCGGATGTCATTATCATACTACGGGGAGCCATCAAGCATACCTCGATGTGGGCTGTACGGGAGCTGGCGGAGAAGAAGGGCAAGAAAATCGACTATCATGACGGCTTCGGCGCATCAGGGGCTTTGGATAAGGCGATGCAGCTGGTTGGATAAAAAAATAGCCCCGCTTAAGACGCGCGGAACTTAACAGGCGGTTTGCTTCCCATTGGATGCAGGCCGCCTTGATGCATGTCACGCCGGTATTGGGGTGAGAGACATATTGCTTGAGCCCTGCAGTTCTCATGATATAATGGATGGGAGAACTTGGTTTAATGATGCATTTTATACATGACTATCATGGGAGGAATGGATATGGAACTCGGTTTGAAGAATAAGAAAGCGCTTATCACTGGCGGAAGTAAGGGAATTGGTCTTGCTACAGCATTGGCGCTGGCCTCGGAGGGAGCGCAAGTTGCCATCGTCGCGCGCAGCAGCGAGGCACTGGAGCAGGCGGCCACACAGATTCAAGAGCAGACGGGTGCGGAAGTGGTCTGGATTTCGGCGGATGTCTCCGTCGAGTCGGAAGCGCAGCGCGCTGTGGCTGAGGCGGCGGAGCGGCTCGGGGGGCTGGACATTCTGGTCAACAACGCCGGTACTGCGGCGGCGCGCCCTTTCCCTGAAGTGGGGACGGAGTCCTGGTCGGCCGATCTGGATCTGAAGCTCTTCGGAGCGATCAACTTTGCCCGGGCCGCTCTGCCGCATATGCGCAAGGCGGGAGGCGGCGCAATTGTCAATGTGACGGCTATCGGCGGGAAAACGCCGGGCGCCTCGTCGCTGCCTACGTCGGTCAGCCGTGCTGCGGGACTGGCCCTCACGAAGGCGATGAGTAAGGATCTGGCTGAGGACCGGATTCGTGTCAATGCGGTCTGTATCGGTTTGATCCGCAGCGAGCAGATCGAACGGATGTGGCAGGCGACGGCACCCGAGCAATCCTGGGAGGAATTCGCCCGCGATCCTCGCCATCGTATCCCGCTGGGCCGCATAGGGGAGGCCAAGGAAGCGGCTAATGTCATCACGTTCCTCGTATCCGGCGCCGCCTCGTTCGTCACAGGCACATCGGTGAATATTGATGGCGGTGTTGCGGCCGTTCTATAGAACTAGACTCACACGGGAATTTACCTCGAAGGAAACCATAAGAAAAGCCTTAGTCCCTTCCGGGGCTAAGGCTTTTCGTCCTACGAAGGATGCTGAGACAACGCCTTGTGTAACGATCACGCCAGGAGCAGATTTAGGAATTCTTCAACGGAATATAATGCCGCTCCGGTATAAAAAACGGCTCCCGCGCTACGATGTCGGACGGGTTATAGCCGAACTGGTCAATTTCGAAGGGAGACAGGCCAACGCTCCACTTCTGCCTGAATTTTTCCGCATTCTGTAACGAGGAAAGCTGGTAATCGACCCGGTTTTCGCGGAAGGTACCCTGTCCCTCATGATGAATGAAGACGTCCCTGGCGACCCACAGGTTTTTGCCGCTGATTCTGGCACGGATGCTGAAGTCGTCATCCTCATAATTGCCGGGGTAAAACCGTTCGTCCAATCCGCCGATCCGATCCAGCAGGCTGCGATGAAACAGCATACAAAAACCGATCAGTTTATGCGAATAAAACCCGCTGTTCAGGTGCTGCATCCTCCACAAATTCGCAGCGGCCTCCAGTTGGTCTGGGTTCTGATAGATGGGGTTTTGAACACGCTGAATAGGGGCGACATGGTTCGATACAGGGCCTACGATACCGATCGAGGGGTCCCGCTCCAGCCAGGATTGAAGACCGCTTAGCCATTCAGGTGTGACGATGGTGTCATTGTTCAGCAGGAGGATGTATTCACCTCGGGCCGCTGCAAAGCCTTGATTGTTGCCGGCGGCGAAGCCTCTGTTATCCGTATTCAGTATGACGGTAGCATTGGGCACGTTTTCCAGATAAGCCGGTGTGTCATCTGTCGAGCCGTTATCAATGAACACAAACTCATAAGGCTCCGGTGTATGCCGGATTACGCTATCTATACAACGCTTGGTTAGATCAAGCCCGTTCCTGGTTAACATAATGATGGAGGTTATTGCCATCTTGTCGTATGTCTCCTTCCAAGCCTTGGTATTTACTTACAATCCAGACGATTCCAGAATATACGGAAGCACTTTCCGAATGCTGGATGACTCCGGCACGATAATGCCCAGCCCGTTATTGGAGTAGAGGTCATAGTACCGAAGAGAGAACGGTGATTCTTTTACAAAGTCCTCGATGGCTGTCAGCACGCCATTTCGTTCCCCATGTTCATACACCGCATTGAGCGCGATATTGTTGAATCCGCCGGATTCGAGCAGCTCGGACACACCAGGCTGCATACCCTTACGCTCATACGTCTTGCGGAACTCCTCCGGAATCGACTCCGGGAAGTAATACATGTCCCGGCGGCCATATGGCCAATTGGTATCGTGAAATAAAATAATCGGAAAGCTGCCAGATTGCTCCGCCATTTTCTCAGCGAGCTTAAGCTCATGATAGACCGTATACCAGTTATGATCCCCATCAACCAGAAGCAGGTCATATTTCGGAATTTCAGGCAGCGCGTCCAAGCTGAATTTTTGCAAGAGTGTCACATGATCGCCATAATAAGCTTTCAGCAGATCATAATTGTATTGCGGCGCAGGCTCTACGATAATGAGCTCCGCTTCGCTATGCTTACAGTAATCCAGCACTTTGAATGTGTTGAGTCCTGTAAGCGAACCGATTTCGACGATAATTTTGGGCTGTGCCGCGATAACAATCGGTTTGATAACTTTCTCCCAAAAACGGTGCATGTTTCGTCTCCTCACTCCGCTGGTTTAGAGTTTAAATCAGATGTAGTCATCATATGCGGCAAATTGGAAAAAGTTCACTTGAAACAAGCATAGCTAGGGTGCGGGAATGTCTGTTCTGGTTATGTAGTTTTGGCTGTTTATGGTGGGAAGAAAACCGCTGCACCGTCTAACTTGGCTGCAGGGTTCGTAAAATGTGCGTATAACCACGGACTAATGCGTGTCCGCGAATCTCTTGTCTTGCATTCAATATAGGAAGCGGTTTTTGAATGGGATGGGGGAGATGGAGATGGCACAAAGAATTTATGTGAGCGACTCTCATTTTTCTTGTTGCCACTGTGACTGCGGGGTGACAGGACCGACGGGAGAAACGGGGACCACGGGAGAGACCGGCGCCACAGGACCAACAGGGGCAACAGGAACAGCTGGAGCAACGGGAGCGACAGGATCTACAGGAACAGCTGGGGCAACGGGAGCGACAGGCTCCACAGGAACAGCAGGGGCAACGGGAGCGACAGGATCCACGGGACCGACAGGTGCAACAGGAGCAACGGGAGCGACGGGATCCACAGGAACAGCAGGATCCACGGGAGCGACAGGCTCCACAGGAACAGCAGGGGCAACGGGAGCGACAGGATCCACGGGACCGACAGGTGCAACAGGGGCAACGGGAGCGACAGGATCCACAGGAACAGCAGGGGCAACGGGAGCCACAGGATCCACAGGAACAGCTGGGGGCACGGGATCCACGGGATCCACAGGAACAGCTGGGGCAACGGGAGCCACAGGAACAGCAGGGGCAACGGGAGTGACAGGATCCACAGGAACAGCAGGGGCAACTGGGGCCACAGGATCAACAGGAACATCTGGAGCAACAGGAGCCATGGGTGCAACAGGAGCGACAGGGGAAACAGGAGCTACCGGAGCCACGGGCACAAGTCTCACAACAAACTCCGCATTTGCGGCCAATACATCGGGCTCGGTCATTGCGGTCCTGCTGGGAGGGACCAACATAACACTTCCTAATGCTCAGAATATTGGCCCAGGGATCACGATTAATGGCGCCAATGATACCTTCACCATAGCGAATGCGGGGAGGTATTATATCACTTATCAGATCAATCTAACCGCAGGACTATTGGTCAGCTCTAGGATAGTCATCAATGGAGCAGCAAATCTGGCTTCCACGATCTCACCGGCCGTATCGCTTTCTTCCTTTAATAACGACATCATTGTGACGCTGACGGCCAATTCTACAGTGTCCTTGCAGTTGTTCGGACTGGTTGGGCTCGCGACGCTGCTCGGCAGTGGCGCCGGATCTGCTCTGACTATTATCCGCTTAAGCTAATCGATTAGATGCCAAAGGGACCGGAAACGGTCTCTTTCTTTCGTATGTGCTCAGAACGAGCTAAGGACTGTCGAGCATTCGGCGGTAGCAGATAGTGTAGTTTCCTCGGCCCATGGCAGCTTTCTCACCGCTGCAGACGACGGTTAAGCTTTCAATCGACGGCACAACGAAGGAGACCTGCTGCGACTGTCCGATCATCTGGATGATATCTCTGGTATTCGTCTTGATGATGACCTTCATATCGCAATTCGTTTCGTTCTGTATGATGGCAGTGGCGGAGAGGTTCACCCCGGCCACTGTGAAATAAATATGAGGTGTAGAATCGCATTTTTGAAAAATCGTCCCGCAGACGTTCTCTGGGGCAGATTGTCTTCTAGCCGGTCTGCATGTTTTCTTTCTTGGCGGATCCAATGGTTTCTTCCGCGGACGGCATGGCACAGTGATCGTGACGATCGTCGTTTGTTTATGATGTCGAACACATTTTTTCAAGTTCATGACACCCCCGCTCTGCATACTTCAATTAGGTTATATCCCATATTACTTTCCGTCAGCTTAAATGTAACCGGGCAAATGCACAAAACGCTCCCGATTCCCATCTTTTTCTAAAAATGTGCGCATAGACTTGGGGAATTCGCACATACAGGAGAGTCCACCTGTTAATACCCATATAGAGTGGCACATTAACCGAAGGAAGAAGGGATTCTAAATGAGTTGCAGAGGCGGTTTCGGACGCGGTCCGAGTGTGGCGGAAAGCAATTTTTCTTGCTGTAACCAGGTAACCTTTGTTCAGGACCAAGTATGTTTCAGCATTAATATTACACCTGTCGCTACGGAGATTACACAGGATCTGTATACCTTGAATGTAAACCCGACAAGCACGTATGTATCGGGTACTTTGACGATTGGGACGGCGCCAGCCGGAAGAACAATTACAGTAAACTTCCTTCTTGGCGGTCCTGGAGGCACCATTGTTTATACGGATACGATTACGACAGGAACTGCACTGGCCTTTACAAGAACAGGCTTTGATACCATTCAACTGGTCGTTGCCGCAGGTGTTGCCGTTACACCTAACATCACAGGCGAGCTGTGCGTAACTCCGCGATATCCGGTCAGCGCGTAATGAGTCCTGACTCCATATCCAGCTTTACAGCTGCCTGCAAGCTGTAGGCAGCGCAAAGCTAACAGAAGCGATCGCAGATCGGACTATGAATGGTCATACTGCGATCGCTTGTAAGATTACATAATATTAATTATGTCCTCTAAAGATGGAGTGTGTGCTTATTTCCCACCTAACAGATCAACTCGGATTTCTTGTATAGGACTTTGCCTTTATGAGCAATACTCCGTATTGTTTTAAAATTCCAGCCAGATGGAAAGAATGAAGGTAAAGCTTGGAATTGGAGGTCTCCTGAATGAGCAGCACGGATACGAACAACCAGCAGGCGACTTTACATACAGATTTGAATGAGAATATTCGGGAGGTGAGGGACCGATTCGGCAACAGCGAGGATCTCATTATGAAGTCGATATCCTATGGACCCGACTCGGCTATCGCTCTCCTGTATATCGAAGGGCTGACCGATACACAAGTTGTTAATCATGCGATCCTTCAAATGCTGCTCTCCCGAGACCGGGAGGCGCTGTCCGTTCAGACCAAGGACATGCCCAGCCCGCTTACATATATCGGGGACGAGGTGCTAACGGTTGGGGGGATTGGTCTGCTAACCGACTTCGACAGCTTATTTCTAAACCTGCTCTCAGGTGATGTTATTCTGCTTTTGGACGGTTATGCCGAAGCGCTATACATCTGTGCTGCGGGCTGGGAGGATCGCAATGTCAGCGAACCGACGACTCAATCCGTCGTGCGCGGACCGATGGAAGCTTTCACGGAAAATGTGCGTACGAATTCGGCGCTGATCCGGCGCAAAATCAAGGACCCGCAGCTATGGATGCAGACGAGGGAGATCGGAACAGTAACCAAAACGACTGTAGCTGTGATGTATATTCATCAGATCGCGGAGGAAAGCCTCGTGCAGGAGGTGTTCCGCAGATTGGATCAGATCCGAATCGACGGTATTCTGGAGAGCGGCTATATTGAAGAATTTATACAGGATAAAACCTGGACGCCATTCCCGACGGTGTACAACACGGAGCGTCCGGATGCCGTCGCTGCAAGTCTGCTGGAAGGGAAAATCGCGATTATCGTGGACGGGACCCCCTTTGTCTTGCTCGTGCCTGCTTTTTTCGTTCAATTCTTTCAATCACCGGAGGATTATTACCACCGGTCGGACATCAGCAGCCTGCTTCGCATTCTTAGGTATCTCGCATTTCTAATCGCCATGCTGGCTCCATCCGTGTACATTGCGGTGACGACGTTCCATCAGGAGATGCTGCCTACTAATCTGCTGATCAATCTGGCGGCCCAGCGGGAGGGTGTACCGTTCCCGGCGTTTGTGGAAGCGCTGCTGATGGAA
Organism: Paenibacillus filicis; assembly: GCF_038070315.1. Taxonomy (NCBI): domain Bacteria; kingdom Bacillati; phylum Bacillota; class Bacilli; order Caryophanales; family Paenibacillaceae; genus Paenibacillus; species Paenibacillus filicis. The sequence goes on from NZ_JBBPCC010000033.1 coordinate 58,645, forward strand.
GTTACGTTTGAAATTTTGCGGGAAGCGGGCGTCCGCATGCCCAAAACGGTAGGACAAGCGGTTTCTATCGTCGGAACATTGGTCATCGGACAGTCAGCCGTCGAAGCCGGCGTGGTCTCGGCCGTCATGGTCATCATCGTAGCAATCACCGCGATTTCGAGCTTTGTCTCTCCAGCCAATAACCTGGGCATCTCCGTCCGGATGCTCCGTTTTGTTTTCATGGGTCTGGCGGCATCTTTCGGTCTTATCGGCATTATGGTTGGCCTATTCGCGCTTGTTTTTCACTTGAACAGCCTGCGTTCCTTCGGCATTCCCTATATGAGCACATTTGCTCCGTTCGCAGGGAACAATCAGAAAGACTCGCTCGTGCGGGTACCCTGGCCCTTCATGCGGAATCGGCCCACCGAAACGGGAAGGAATAATCCGGTACGCCAGAAGCCTGCTACCCAACCTAAACGATGAGGCGGGACGTTCACCATGTGGAGACTGAAAACAATACTCACCTTGATCGTACTGACGTTACTCGCTGCGCTGCTGGCCGGATGCTGGAACCGCAAGGAGCTCGACGAGCTTGGCATTCAGATGGGAACGGCTATCGATAAGGTAGGCCATGAATACCACGTAGCTGTCCAGGTCGTCGTCCCTGGTGAGGTTTCGACGAGACAATCGGGCGGGCGTTCGACGGTCACGTTGTATAAAGCGACGGCGCCGACGCTCTTCGAGGCGTTCCGCAAGCTGACAGAGACGAGTCCCCGTAAAATTTATTCGGCCCATATCCGCGTGCTGGTGCTGGGGGAGTCGCTCGCGAGAGACGGGATTGCGAACGTACTGGACTTGTTCTCCCGCAACCCGGAAGCCCGGCCGGATTTCTACATCATGGTCGCCCGGGATACTCCAGCAGAGAAGGTATTAGGTGTACTAACGGCTTTGGAAAAAATACCGGCCTATAATTTATTCTACTCCCTGGATACATCAGCCAAAACCTGGGCCCCGACGACGACCGTCACGATGGATCAGTTGATGGAGGACTTGACCACAGCTGGCAGAAACCCCGTACTTACAGGGGTGACGGTAATCGGCAATACCAAGGGAGGGGAGATGAAGCAAAGTGTGGAGCAGATCGAGCCGGAAGCCCGGTTGCTCAATGTCGGTCTCGCAGCCTTCAGAAGGGACCGGATGGTCGGCTGGCTAACCGAAGAGGAAGCGAAGGGCTACAACTATATTATTGATAATGTGCGCAGTACGGCCGGACATCTGAGCTGTCCGGATGGAGGGATGGTGGCCCTGGAGACGATCCGGACCAAAACAAAGATCAAGGGGGCCCTCGTCGATGGCAAGCCTGTCATCCGTATCCACATGACCAATCAGTCTAACATCAGCGATGTGGAATGCAAGCTGGATTTGAACGATCCTCACACGATTGATCAGCTCGAGGAGCAGGGAAGGAAAAAACTTATCAATTTGATGCAGAAGACCGTCGACAATGTAAAAAAGAAATACAAGGTTGATATTTTCGGCTTCGGACAGGCCATCCACCGGGCAAATCCTAAGGCATGGAATCAATACTTGGAAGCTGAATGGAATGAATTGTTTCAGCAGGTCAAGGTGGAATACGAACTGGATGTCATGATCCGCCGGATCGGCACAACCGTCGATTCCATAAAAAATGATATCAAGGAGTAGATTCTATGCTAGGTGAGTTGTCACTGCTAATCCTGTCCGTAGCTGTGCTTGCGGCTGTGGTTGAGCTCTATCGGCTCGTAAAAAAGGGATGGAGGAAAGAAGCGGCCGTCTATGTGCTGCTCTTACTGGCTGGAGGGACTCTCACCGTGGTGATTGCTATATATAATAATTTTACCAGTCCGCTGGAGCTGCTTATTATGGTGTATAAGCCCAGCCTGGATTGGCTATCCTCTATATTTCCTGCCAAGGGGTGAAGAAGGTATGCCGGGGAAGGAACATATTGGGACCAGGCAAGCAGCGATTCTGGTCGTATACTTTGCCGTCGGGGACATGTTGTTGTTCCTGCCTTCGAGCATGTCGTCGATCGTCCGGCAGGACGCCTGGATCTCCGCGCTCATCGGGCTGCCTATCGGCATCGGTTTAGCGTGGTATATATACTGGTATAGCGAGAAATTCCCGGGACGCAATCTTATAGGCATTCATACGCTGGTGCTGGGGAGGTGGCTCGGCGGCATCGTCTCGCTCTTGTACCTGGGTGCTTTCTTTAACAACTCCGTCGTCACGATCCGTGAGATCGGCGACTTCGTCACGACCCAGATGATGACCGAGACACCGATGCGCGTCATCTGTCTGCTGATGATCATTTTATCAGTGATTGTTATCCGCAGCGGGCTGGAGAATATAGCACGATCGGCGGAATTTTTTTTTCCTCTTTACCTTCTAATGCTTACGACGATGGTTATTTTCCTCCTACCCGAGGCGCATATAGCCAAGCTGACGCCGGTGATGGAGAACGGGTTCCAGACCCTTGCGGAAGGGGTAGTGTACTATGTTACCTTCCCGTTTGCGGAGATGTTTGTATTCTGGATGATCTTTCCTCATATCTTGAAGAACAAACATCTTAAGCGGGACTATTTGCTCGGGGTGACTATAGCGGGAGTTATTATTTTTGCCATGATCCTCATGTCCTTGCTCGTCTTGGGCCCCTATCTGACCAAGCATCAGATGTATTCCACCTATACGCTAGCCAAGAAGGTCAATATCGGACATTTTGTGCAGCGTTTGGAAGCCATTATGGCCCTCACTTGGATCATGTCTACCTTCATGCGGAGTATCATCTACGGGTATGCCTTCATCAAGGGAGTCTCCGATCTCCTGAAGCTGAGGGATTATCGTCCATTAACGATCCCTCTGGGGGTGACGATGTTCGGCTACGCGGTTATCGTATCTCCTCATGTTGTTTACATGAACGCGATCAATCCGTATTGGATTCTCTGGGATCTGACCTATGTACCTGTCATCTCGATACTTGTTTTTCTGATCTATCGGATCAAGCTGCGTTGGGGGAGGGGCAGCTCTCCGTCCAAGTAGAAAAGCCTAGAAAACCAGCATGTCTCCCTGGACATGATCTATTCCTAAGAAATCCCGGCAGCCATGTACCATCGGCCTAAATAGCGATTGCTTACGGATCGCGGCTTAGGCCGATGCTCATTATCGTCATGCCGGTTACCCTTTGTCTCTTGTATAGAAAAGCAATCCGTTCCTGATTACTCGGGAAATTCGCCCTTCATTCAATAGCTGCGCTAGATAGGCCTGGGTGATGGAGTACGCCAGCTCATATTGCTTTTCGTTATTCTCGAAATCGTATTTGCTCATGATCCGTTGGACGATATTTTCCGGCGTTTGCCATTGCTGCTCGATCAAGGACAGCACCTCATCATAAGCCTCATCCAGACGGCTGATGTTCTCATCGATCAGCTCAGAGATGGTTCTATGAACGCCTCCATGGTACAGAACGAATTGGCTGGCTTGAATCGTTTTTAATTTTTCCAAGGACTGCTTGGCAGTATGAGGCTCTGAAAAAAACAGCAGCTTTTGGCGGGATAGGGTAGGCATACCGAATAGAGCGTCTGCGCAGTAGAGCACATCATCCGGCGTTTGGATGCCGATCATGCCGGAGAAGTGACCCGGGAGTGTGTGAATGGTAAACGGAATTCCGTTGATCTCAAATAGGTCATCCCGATAAGGAATCATATCCGTGAGGATCGTGGGCCTTTCCGATACTTGCAGACTTGTACCGGCGCTCTTGGTAGGAATAAAGCTGAGGGAGGCAAGCCATGACGGGTCATGAATGAATGGCGCTGATAACCGGGTGGCATAGCTCAGCAGATGGGGATATCTTTTACTGAAATAAGCGCTTCCTCCCGTGTTCACCGAATGCCCATGCGAGTACACAATAGCTGCTACCTCATACCCGTGATTCGTAATCTCACGGTCGATCCGTTCTGCCGTCCGCCAATTGGGACCGCTGTCGAACAAATAAGCTTCCCTGCTTTCCTCATGGAGGTAGACGCCAACGGCATATTTCCCTGACCATGCATAGCTGCTGCCTGCAACATGCAGAAGCGAGTCATTGAACATATGAACTTCTCCTTCGTAATCGGACTCGCAACCAGGTTAAAAGAAACCGTTGTACGTTTGGGATCCGATTTGAATTTGAAAGGAATCGGTGTTTTTTTTCTTTACGGACTTGGTGTTTTTTTTCAACTTCGTCCATTTGAGAATAGGATTGACCGCGCCACGGTTGAGGCGGCGTCCTTTTTTGCTTTCGGGCAGGGTCCCGATTGCTTGCGAGGTGGTGACTTCTGCTTCCACTGTCAACCCGGTTGCGGGTAAGCCGGGAGTCATCTTCTCACGCAAGCGCTCCATGGACAATATGTAAGCTTCCTTGGGGAATGCCCCGATATCGGGCAGAACTAAAAATTGCGTCATCAGTTCACTCACGGAGGCTTCTATCCTTGCTGTTTCAGCGATTTCTGAAATAGTAGAGGTAAATTCCCCACATGCTAACAGAGCGCTCGTGCGTAAGCGTATAACTTCAAAAAGTTCGTTGAGTAGTTCAATCTGCCTCACTCTATGGTAAGCCAGCATCGAGATTTCGCGTTGAAACCTGTGGTCTAGCTTGAGGAAGGTGGAAGCCTGGATCAATTGGATAACGGCGCCGGTCAGCAGCAGCAAGCCTTGTTTATTCTTCGTGATTTCCCAGGAGGACATAGCCGTCACCTCAGTGGTTTAGGTCTGGACGGTTTCTTATCAGTAATCGATTTCATCCAGTTCATTGTAATAGTCCGCATCCCGTTCATGTCGTCCGGAAGTGGAGACTCTCTCGCCTGCATCCAATTCCTCCTGGACGTTCACTTGAATCGCGGACGACTGGGCGAGGTACTGGAACTGCATAACGGAGTCGATTTTTTTCATAAGCATCCATTCGGCCATCAGAATAGAATCCAGTAATTTCGTAACGCTTTGATTGAACTGAATGAATTCAGAGTTGGAGGGCTGGGTTGGCAATTCTCGATTTTTGCCCACGAAAGCAAGCGTCTTATCTGCTTCTGCCCGCATGAGGGTAGCCAGAGCCTCCTCCTCAATCGCAATCGAGTTAACCAAATGAGTGAGAGCTTCATCCAAGGACCGGGGTTTGTTTAATTGATTCTCATCCTGCATCAGACTACCTCCATGGCATGGTCTCATGAATCATGGATGGATGACTATTCTTCATAATACTCTTCGCATTGCTCGTCGATTGACATTTCCTCCAATCGCATAATATCCTCCAGCTTAAATTGCAGCAGCATCTGATTTTTAATGACGTTGCGCAGCATCAGCTCGACGCTGCGGTTCATTTTGAGCACATCGTCTAATTCCACGCAGTGGTCCTTGACAAATCGCTGTATTTTTTCACCCTCGGCATTGATGATGTGGGACAATCCGATTTCCTCCAGGGCGATGGAGGTGAGAAGCAAATTGATAGCTTCACTGCGGCTAAGCGTAATCTCCGGCTTGATATCTGGAATGTTAGGCATGGACATCAGATTCACCTCTTTCGTGGCGAAAGACCGCTCCAATAGAGCTTCTTCTTACATAATATGTAGGATAGGCTGGGATTATGTGCAGAGCAGGCGGGAACGACTGGCGGCAAACCCACCGGTCTGCCGCCGGGGGCGTTTAAGGTTCCCTAGACATTATTAAGTATATTCTCGAGCTTGAACTGCAGCAATATTTCAGTTTTAATGACATCCTGCATGGTGGATCTTACGCTAGCGTTAATGGCCAGGACATTAGAGACTGTGGGGACAACGGGCGGCGTTACTCCTTCCAGAGTGCCGAGGATAAACTGTATTTTTTCCGCCTCCGCGTTCAAGATATGGGCTAGGGCCAGTTCTTCCAAAGCAATGGACGCAAGCAGTAAAGTTACAGTTTGGCCAACGGTAATTGTAATGGCTGGTGTAATGTTAGGAATGTTAGCTTGTGACATGATGATCACCTCTTATTTGTTAGTAGCCTAGGTAGCGCTGCCTTCATAGATGGACGACAAACTATCTTACACCCAATATGACCACCCCCAATACAACGTATTGGCTTTGAAGGTACATGTGAGAATATGAGGAGCGAAGAGATTTCATACATAAATCTGGTTAGACTTGACTATCGGACTTGTTCAGTGCTTCAAGCGCATAACGGTAAGTTGGATACAGTTTCAAGCACTCCTCATAAGCCTCTTTGGCCAGCTTGATCTGACCCAGCTTATCCAGACACAGCCCTTTGTAATACCAGGCATGAAAGCTGCCCGAGCCTTTCAAAGTCAAGTGCTGTATATTTTCTTCGCCCATAGTCAGGCACTGGTCGAACACCTCCAGGGCTGGCGTATACTGGACGCTCAGATACAAGGCCACGCCTTTGAAAAAATACAAGTCCACATAATCCGGGTACATGGAGATGGCCTTATCGATCCCCGCTGGGATACCATCCACGCTGCCGGCGGCGATCAAGCATGAATATTTCAGTTTGTAGACGAGGGAGGGGGGCAACTTTCCCTTCTTCAGGAAGCGGATGATGGATAAATTAATCAAGTCAAAGGCTTGCTCGTATTGCCCCGTTCTGTAGTATTCGCTGGCCAGATGGTACTCTGCCCACGGGTTGCCGTTCTCATCCTTCAGTTCTTGCAGCAGCATCTGCATGTTTCTTTCGCCCTTCTTCTTGGATTCCGTGTAAGCCTGAAGATAACCATAATGCTGAATGGTCAGGCCCTCGAGCTGCTTGATGCCGGTAAGCGCCTGCTCGTTGTTGAAAATCTCCTCGATATTCAAGGTTTCATGAATACGGTACAGAAATCGAAGACCGATTCCGTTACGGAACAACCGGGTATGGGCTATATGGAAGGTTTCGTTCGGATCGGGCTCGTCGCCAATATAGTTAATCAGATGAACGTTCAATATGGGATCGGTTTCTTCTGCTAATCTCTCCTTCCAGTCTTCGGCTGCAGAAGCATCCAGCACCTCGTCCGCATCCAACCATAAGATCCAGTCTCCGGTGGCCTGCTCGAGACTATAGTTGCGTGCATCGGCAAAATTATCATTCCACTCAAAGGTATGTACCTGAGCTCCGGCCGCTTCGGCTAAGGAAATGGTTCTGTCTGTCGAGCCTGTATCGACAACAATCAGTTCATCGGCGTAAGGCTTCACACTGGCTAAGCAGCGTTCAATGCTGGCCTCCTCATTTTTTACAATCATGCAGAGGGAGAGAGTGGGCAATACAAACATCTCCTTTGTAAAACTAGAATTGAGCCTTATCGCTGTCATATCTATACGGAATACAAGCTAAATATGTGTTCACCTCACTTTTCTAATACATGCAAGTTGAAAAAGAGGGCTGTTCCCCAGATCCGAAGACCTTGAGAACAGCCCAACGATAAAGGTTGATGATTAGCTGATGGAAACCCCAGCACTGGCATATCCGGCGATCGTGTTCAAAAGACTTAGACCAGAAGCTGTTGCTGAGAAGACGAGGAGAAGTCTCTCTTGCCCTGTCACCGGAATGGAAAGTCCGGTTGTGATACCATTGCTGATTGCACCGAGTGTGATAGTTCCGGTAAGTGCAGGAGCCAAAGTAACAATTGCGCCTGGAATTGGGCTAAAGATGTTGTTCGGCGTTGAAGAGCTGTACAGCTGAGCTGTAATGGTGACGGTAGAACCAATAAGTGATAGCCCAGCCGTTACGCTGAAGTAGGCGGCTATGCTGGTAATCGTTCCAGCCCGTGGAACGGAGAATGCAAAGTTGAGCAAGGTACCGGCTGCACCAGTCAGGTCAATCGTAGTCCCAAGAAGACTGACGCCTGCTACTGAGCTACCGAACCCTACAAGGCTTGTTGTACCAACCAAACCGCCAGCAATTGTCGTCAGAACAGCTGGGATACCAGACGAGTAAGGGATGATCGCGCTTGAGCCGGCAACACCCGTAGTACCCGTAGCACCCGTAGCACCAGTGGCACCTGTAGCACCAGTTGTACCCGTCGCGCCAGTAGCACCTGTAGCGCCAGTAGCACCCGTCGCGCCGGTAGCGCCAGTGTCGCCTGTGGCACCCGTGGCACCAGTTGCACCAGTGGCACCCGTGGCACCAGTTGCACCAGTAGCGCCGGTAGCGCCAGTGGCACCCGTCGCGCCCGTAGCACCCGTCGCGCCCGTAGCACCCGTCGCGCCCGTAGCACCTGTTGCGCCAGTGTCGCCCGTAGCACCAGTGGCACCCGTCGCGCCCGTAGCGCCAGTTTCGCCCGTCGCGCCAGTAGCACCCGTCACGCCGGTAGCGCCAGTGGCACCAGTGGCGCCCGTTGCACCCGTCGCGCCGGTAGCGCCAGTGTCGCCTGTTGCAC
>NZ_JBBPCC010000034.1:0-61190 GCF_038070315.1 Paenibacillus filicis
ATTACAGGTTTGGTGATGATGGCGGAAGGGAACCACGCGTACCCATCCCGAACACGAACGTTAAGCCTTCCAGCGTCGATGGTACTTGGACCGCAGGGTCCTGGGAGAGTAGAACGTCGCCAAGCTAATAAAGACAGCCCGTATGGATTTAACTCCATACGGGCTGTCTTTGCATATATGCGTGCATCGAGTTTAGGGCCTGCGGACCGTCATCTCATCCAAGCTTTTGAACACATAGCCCTGCTGGCGGGCTGCGTCGATGATGGCACCCAGTGCCTCTGTGTTGTCCTTGGATACCGAGTGCAGCAGCAGCACGGCTCCAGGGTGTAGTTGAGCCATCACTTTGTCATAAGCGTGTTTCCAGCCTCTTTGGTCCTTCGTATCCCAGTCCCTGTAGGCGACTGACCAGAATACATTGGTATACCCCAGCTCCTTGCTAACCGCCAGCGACCGCTCGTTGAAAATTCCCCGGGGCGTACGCAGGTAAGGCATCTCTTGCTGACCAGTCACGGCTGCGACCTCTGTTTTTACCTTATTCAGCTCTTCACGAATACGTTCGGCAGAGATTTGGCTCATATCGGGATGATGCCACGAATGATTCCCGATCAGATGGCCCTCGGCTTTCATCCGTTTGAGCAGTTCGGCTTGCTCCTTCACATAATGACCGGTTACAAAGAAAATAGCGGGCACCTGCTTTTCCTTCAGGACATCCAGGATGCGAGAGGTAAACCCGTTTTCATATCCATTATCGAAGGTGAGGAAGAGCTCTTTTTGGCTGGGGTCTCCCGTGAAAATAGCCCCGTATTTCTGTAGGAGCGGTTTGAAGCCTTCTTCATCAATGGAAGGATCCCGGCCGTTGACGCTTTTCTTAAATCCAAAATGATAGGCAACGTCAGCATGCACGGAATCCGGAAGGGCACATACGGTAAATAGGCAGACGGTTAATATTGTCACGACAAGCATCCAACGGCAGCGGTTCTGCTTCAATCCATATTCCTCCTGATCTCCTGAGAATAGTTAGAGTCACCCTCTGTAAATGTCTCGATTTACTATCTCACAAGATACAGGGCAGCATGTATGGAGTGCCGGGTAAGGCAGCTTTATTTGTTGGCAGTATAGGCAGTTACTTGGTAATGGCGCAGGAATTGGTCGTTCCCCGTTCGTTAGCCTGCCCAGGGGATGTGCATACTGAGAACTATAACGTATACCTAATTAAAGACTCAGCTGTATCCCCAAAAATACGCCGAAAATAGGCTTAAAGAAGGTGTTTCCGGAATTGTTGCATTCTTCAGAAAATCTGCTATAATGTTACTAAAGTCAAAGAAAGTCAAAGTCAGAAATTGACGAATTGTGTTCTCAACTTTTGTCTTGGAGGTTGAACAGATTGCGCAGTGTTTCAGAGATGATTGAGCAGCATCTGAAGCAAATCATGCAGCAAAGCCCTGATGGCGTGATCGAAATCCAGCGTAATGATCTGGCCGATCAATTTAATTGCGTACCCTCGCAAATCAATTATGTCATCAGCACGCGCTTTACTCTCGAGAAGGGGTATATTGTCGAAAGCAAGCGGGGTGGCGGAGGCTATGTGCGTATTCAGAAGGTCGTGCTTCATTCTCATGGCACCGTGCTTGACTTCATTTTCCAGAATGTAGGCAATCACATCGACCAGACGACATCCGAAGGCTTGCTGTATCAGCTGGAGGAAGGCGGATTTGTCACAGCCCGTGAGGCTGCGCTGATGAAGGCCGCTGTAGCCCGTGAGGTGCTTGCCCTGAAGCTTCCGCTGCGCGACGAGATACGTGCCAGAATGCTGAAGGCGATGATGGTTTGCTTGCTCAGCAAGTAGCTTGAGGGTCCTTATATAACGCCGAAGGAGGGACTGCTTTGATTTGCCAGGAATGCGGGAAGAAGCAGGCGACACTTCATTTTACGAAGATCTTGAACGGCGAGAAGACGGAGTTCCATATCTGCGAGTCCTGCGCACGGGAGAAAGGGGAGCTCATCCCTGGAACCCCTGGCGGATTTTCGATCCATAATTTATTAAGCGGGCTGCTTGATTTCGAGCCTTCCTCGCATAACCAGTCATCAGCGAACAAGGTACAACCGACCCGTTGTGATCATTGCGGTCTTACTTACAGCCAGTTCAGTAAGGTGGGGCGGTTCGGCTGCAGCGAATGCTACAAGCATTTCAATGAGAAGCTGGACCCATTGTTCAAGCGGGTGCATGGAAATACAACCCATACAGGTAAGGTTCCCAAGCGTTCTGGAGGGTTAATAAAGCTCAAACGGGAAATCGAAGTTCTGAAGAAAGACCTGCACGACCGCATTGAGCAGGAGGAGTTCGAAGAAGCAGCCAAGCTGCGGGATCAGATCCGGGAGCTAGAGAAGCAGGCGTCGGAAAGCCAGACAGCAGGGGAATAAGGAGGAGTACCCTATGACGGAAGCGCAACGCTTCACGGAGCATGCATTAAGCGATTGGATGAAGGAGGAAGGTCCGGACTCGGATATCGTCATCAGCACGCGCATACGAATTGCCCGTAATGTGGGGGCTTATCCCTTCCCCATGCTATCGACGAATCAGCAGTCTCAAGAGGTGCTGGAGCGCATTGGTGGCGTAGTAGGCAATGACGATCTGGATACGATCAGCCGCTTCACGCTGCTGCCTCTGTCGGAGCTCGGTGAGCTAGAACGCCGGGTGCTGGTCGAGAAGCATCTGATAAGTCCGGCACTGGCTGACGAATCGCGCAACGGAGCAGTTATTCTGTCGGATAATGAATCCATCAGCATCATGGTGAATGAAGAGGATCATCTGCGAATACAATGCTTGTGCCCCGGGTTTCAGATTAAGGAAGCTTGGGACCTCGCCAATCAGATCGACGATATTTTCGAGGTTCAACTCGAGTATGCCTTCGACGAGAAGCGAGGCTATATGACAAGCTGCCCAACCAATGTCGGAACGGGGATTCGTGCTTCGGTGATGATTCATCTTCCGGCCCTGGTGCTTACGCAGCAGATCAACCGGATATTGTCGGCCATTACCCAGGTAGGTCTGGCTGTGCGAGGACTGTATGGGGAAGGGAGCGAGGCGCTAGGCAATCTGTTCCAGATTTCCAATCAGATTACCCTCGGGCAGTCAGAGGAAGAAATCATCGATAACCTGCACAGCGTGGTCCGGCAGATTATCGAGCATGAACGCGCAGCTCGGTATAAGCTCTCTGTCGAGAACAGAGCTAAAATTCTGGACCGGGTCAGCCGTTCCTTCGGCATTTTGTCCTATGCGGCGATTATGGATTCCAAGGAAGCGGCACAGCGGCTATCCGATGTAAGGCTTGGCATAGATCTGGGTTTTATCAAAAAAGTGCCGCCGCAAGTGCTCAATGAGCTGCTTGTGATGACGCAACCCGGTTTTTTGCAGCAGTTAGCAGGAGAAAAGCTATCGCCTGAAGAAAGAGACATTAGAAGAGCGCAGCTGATCCGTGACAAGATGTCCGAATCGGACGAAGTCAGCTAACACCAAGAGCTTCATTCGCAGCAAATAATCGAAATCGATTTTTACCAATCTTGGAGGTGTTACTCATGATGTTTGGCAGATTTACGGAACGCGCGCAGAAAGTGTTATCGTTGGCTCAAGAGGAAGCTGTCCGTTTGGGACATAACAATATCGGAACTGAGCACATCCTGCTTGGATTGATCAGGGAAGGCGAGGGCATTGCCGCTAAAGCGTTGATCGCGCTCGGCCTGGGACTGGAGAAGATCCAGGATGAAGTGGAATCCCTGATCGGGCGTGGACAGGAGCAGCCGACCAACATCGCCTACACGCCTCGCGCCAAGAAGGTCATCGAGCTCTCGATGGATGAAGCCCGCAAGTTGGGACATACGTACGTGGGTACTGAGCATATCCTGCTGGGGCTCATTCGCGAAGGCGAAGGCGTAGCCGCCCGCGTGCTCAATAATCTGGGCGTCAGCCTGAACAAGGCGCGCCAGCAAGTGTTGCAGCTGCTCGGCAGCAGCGAAGTTGTTTCGCCTAGCCACGGCAATCCGGTGAACGTCAATACACCGACGCTGGATGGCCTCGCACGCGATCTGACCGCCTATGCCAAGGACGGCAACCTCGATCCGGTTATCGGCCGCAGCAAGGAGATTGAGCGCGTCATCCAGGTGCTGAGCCGCCGCACGAAGAACAATCCCGTGCTGATCGGAGAGCCTGGAGTAGGTAAAACCGCGATTGCGGAAGGCCTCGCTCAAAAAATTATCGCAAACGAAATTCCCGAAACTCTGCGCGACAAGCGCGTGATGACGCTCGATATGGGCTCTGTTGTTGCCGGAACCAAATACCGCGGTGAGTTTGAAGACCGCTTGAAAAAAATTATGGATGAGATTCGCCAGGCCGGAAACATCATTTTGTTCATTGATGAGCTTCATACGCTGATCGGTGCAGGCGGTGCAGAGGGTGCGATTGACGCTTCGAATATTTTGAAGCCATCCCTAGCCCGCGGCGAGCTGCAATGCATCGGGGCCACGACGCTGGACGAATACCGTAAATATATTGAGAAAGACGCTGCTCTGGAGCGCAGATTCCAGCCGATTACGGTGGATCAGCCTTCTCCGGAAGAAGCGATTCAGATTCTGCACGGCTTGCGCGATCGCTATGAGGCGCATCACCGGGTGAAAATTACAGACGAGGCGATCGAGCAAGCCGTCAAGCTGTCGGACCGTTATATTACGGACCGGTTCCTGCCGGATAAGGCGATCGATCTGATCGACGAGGCCAGCTCCAAGGTAAGACTTCACTCCTACACGGTACCGCCTGATCTTAAGAAGCTAGAAAACAAGCTGGAGGATATCCGCAAGGAGAAGGACGCTGCCGTGCAGAGCCAGGAGTTCGAGAAGGCCGCTTCGCTCCGCGATACGGAGCAGAAGATGCGTGAAGAGCTGGATACGACCAAGAACGAGTGGAAAGAGAAGCAGGGCCGCACGGACTCCGAGGTAACACCGGAGGATATCGCTCAGGTCGTCGCGAGCTGGACGGGGATTCCGGTCGTCAAGCTGGCGGAAGAAGAAACTGAGCGTCTGCTGAAGATGGAATCGATTCTTCATGACCGGGTTATCGGTCAGGATGAAGCCGTCAAAGCCGTCAGCCGTGCGATCCGCCGCGCCAGAGCCGGTCTGAAGGATCCGAAGCGTCCTATGGGCTCCTTCATCTTCCTGGGGCCGACAGGCGTTGGTAAAACCGAGCTGGCAAGGGCGCTCGCCGAATCGCTCTTCGGCGATGAGAATGCGGTCATCCGCATCGATATGTCCGAATACATGGAGAAGCATTCGACGTCACGTCTGGTCGGAGCGCCTCCAGGATATGTCGGCTACGAGGAAGGCGGTCAACTGACCGAGAAGGTTCGCCGCAAGCCTTACTCCGTCGTGCTGCTGGACGAAGTGGAGAAGGCGCATCCTGAAGTCTTCAATATTTTGCTGCAGGTACTGGAGGATGGCCGTTTGACTGACTCCAAGGGCCGCACGGTCGATTTCCGCAATACCTTGATTATCATGACCTCCAACGTTGGGGCTGATGTGATCAAGAAGAACTCGACGCTAGGCTTCACCGCCACGATCGATTCGGGCCGCGAATACGGCAACATGAAGGATAAAGTGATGGGCGAGCTGAAAAAGAGCTTCCGTCCGGAATTCCTGAACCGGATCGACGAGATCATCGTGTTCCATTCCCTGGATGAGCAGCATATTGCTGAGATTGTCACGCTGATGGCTGATGATCTGCGCAAGCGGCTCAAGGAGCAGGAGGTAGACTTCGTGCTTACCGATGCAGCCAAGGCTTTCCTGGCCAAGGAAGGGTACGATCCTAGCTTCGGTGCGAGACCGCTCCGCCGGGCGATTCAGAAGCATATCGAGGACCGGTTGTCCGAGGAGCTGCTTCGCGGCAACATTACCAAAGGCGATAAGTTGACGATTGATGAGAAAGACGGAGAGCTGGTCGTCGAGCGAAATCAAGGCGTTAGCACGGAAGCTTAAGATAATAAGGCCATGCTTTACCGACACCTGCCGTACCGGACAACCGGACGGCGGGTGTTTTTTGCCTGTTTGCCTACTTTATTTGCTCAACCTGAGGCCCGAAGGGTTTTCTTTGCCTCATCGTCATGGTAAACTTTGTAATGGAACTTGAGGTGACAGCAGTTATGGTTAAAACAAAAACAAAATTTTATTGCGAGCAGTGCGGATACGAATCGGCAAAGTGGCTTGGCAAGTGTCCGGGCTGCGAGGCTTGGAATACATTTGTGGAAGAAATCGAAACGATCAGCAAGTCGAGGGGCGCAGGCACTTCGATTTCCAATAAGAAAGAAAAGCCGATTTCGATCATAAATATAGAGAGCAGCGAGGAAACGCGCGTCATCACGGGCAACCAGGAGTTGAACAGGGTGCTGGGCGGCGGGCTGGTGCCGGGTTCGCTAATCCTCGTAGGAGGCGATCCGGGCATCGGGAAGTCCACGCTGCTTCTGCAGACCTCGCATGAGCTGACGGAGCAGCAGCTGAAGGTGCTGTATATATCCGGCGAGGAATCGGTCAGGCAGACGAAGCTTAGGGCCGACCGGCTGCAAGCTGTATCTCCGCTGTTATTTGTCCTCAGCGAAACAAATGTGGAGCTGATCGAAGCGGCGATTGACGAGGTGCAGCCTGACTTCGTCGTCATCGACTCGATTCAGACTGTCTTTCATCCGGCCGTGACCTCGGCCCCTGGAAGCGTATCCCAGGTCAGAGAATGTACCGGTCATTTTATGCGTATCGCGAAGGTCCGAGGTATTGCAACGGTGCTAGTTGGTCATGTTACTAAAGAGGGTGCGATTGCCGGACCAAGGCTCCTCGAGCATATGGTCGATTGCGTGCTTTATTTCGAAGGAGAACGGCATCATTCGTATAGGGTGCTGCGGGCGGTGAAGAACCGCTTCGGATCGACCAATGAGATCGGCATATTCGAAATGCGCGAGAGCGGTCTCGTCGAAGTTAGCAACCCTTCCGAGCTATTCCTCTCCGAACGCCCGCTGGGCGTGGCCGGGTCTACCGTCGTCGCCAGTATGGAGGGAACTCGTCCGGTGCTGGTGGAACTGCAGGCGCTCATCTCATCGACGAACTTTCCATCGCCGCGGCGGATGGCAACCGGTTACGATCATAACAGGCTGTCGCTGATTATTGCGGTGCTGGAGAAGCGTATGGGCATGTTTCTACAAAATCAGGATGCTTATCTAAATATAGCCGGCGGCGTCAAGCTGGATGAACCGGCAGTGGATCTGGCGGTTGCCGTCAGCATTGCTTCCAGCTTTCGTGATCAGCCGACCCAGCCCTTCGATGTCGTATTCGGAGAGGTGGGTCTGACTGGCGAGGTCCGTGGCGTATCCCGTGTCGACCAGAGGGTCCGAGAGGCGCAGAAGCTGGGCTTCAAACGGGTCATTATGCCGGAGAAAAGCTTGAAGGGGTGGACGCCGCCCCCGGGTATCGAGATCATAGGCGTACAGACGGTGGCACAGGCACTGTCTGCCGCATTGGTATAGGTCTTACAGGAGGTTCCCCAAAGCCGTATGAACGGGACTTTGGGGCCCGCATTTATAGTCGTCAGGAAGTCAGGAGGGACAAAGCTTGAGCAGGGAAGATGCAAAACGCGATGTGATGAGCCAACTGTTGCAGTTGGTGGCGCCGGGGACGCCGTTTCGCGACGGACTGGAGAATGTACTTCGCGCCAAAACGGGCGGACTGATCGTAGTCGGGTATAGCCCGGAGGTTATGGAAATTGTGGACGGGGGATTTTCGATTAACTGTGATTTTTCCCCTAACTATTTATACGAATTGGCCAAGATGGATGGTGCGATTATCCTGAGTGAGGATCTGAAGCGTATTCTGTATGCGAATACCCAATTGATCCCCGACTCATCGATCTCATCTACCGAGACGGGAATTCGCCACCGGACAGCGGAGCGGGTTGCGAAGCAGACCTCCAAGCTGGTCGTCTCCATCTCCCAACGGCGAAATGTAATCACGTTGTATCAGGGAACGCTGCGCTATGCGCTTAAGGATATCGGGGTCATCTTGACCAAGGCCAATCAGGCGATTCAGACGCTGGAGAAGTATAAGTCGGTGCTGGATCAGGATATGACCAATCTCGGGGCTTCCGAATTCGAGGAACTGGTCACGCTGCATGACGTAACCGGCGTCATTCAACGGATCGAGATGGTGCTGAGGATCAAGGCGGAGATTAACCGCTATATCAATGAGCTGGGCAATGAAGGCCGTCTCATCAGCATGCAGTTGGAAGAACTTGTAGGAAATACGGAACGTGAAGCGCTGCTGCTCGTAAAAGATTATATAAAGGAAGCGAACGAGGACAAAGTGAAAGATGTGTTCTCACAGCTCAAGCGGTCTGCCAATGATGAAATACTCGATCAGGCCCAAATTGCACGGGTGCTCGGATATCCGCATTTTTCTGCCAATGCGGAGGAAATTGTATCGCCGCGCGGCTACCGCGTGCTGAACAAGATCCCGAGGCTACCCACGATCATTATTCACAATCTGGTCGAGAGGTTCCAGCAGCTGCCTCATCTCATGATGGCAACGATCGGAGAACTGGATGAAGTCGATGGAATCGGGGAAGTGCGGGCACGGACTATTAAAGAAGGTTTGAAGCGCATCCAAGATCAGGTACTCATTGACAGACATATCTAACTTGCTTACAATCATAAGGTGACCTCATAGCAGGGACAGCATTGGGGCACAGTAAAACCAGAGGTGGACTAATCCATGATAACTAAATCTTTGCCCAATATCTTTACTATTGGGAATTTGTTCCTCGGGATCATCGCCATAATATCCGTGTTCAACAACAAACCGGAGCTGGCGGCGATCATGGTCATTGTAGCCATGCTGCTGGACGGCTTGGACGGACGGGTAGCCCGTGCGCTGAACGCCCAGAGCGAGTTCGGTAAAGAACTCGATTCCTTGTCCGATGTCATTTCTTTCGGCGTAGCGCCGGCCTTTATTATGTATGTGGTAGCTTTTACAGAGCTGAACACGGCTGCAGCGTGGATTGTAACAGCTGCATTCCCGATTTGCGGAGCGCTTCGTTTGGCCAGATTCAACGTAGTTGCCGGTACCCCGGGTTACTTCATCGGGCTTCCGATTCCTGCTGCTGGCGGCGTGCTGTGTACGCTCGCTCTCTTCCATCAAGAACTTAACACGTATGTGCTTTTATTATCGACGCTGCTTCTGTCCTACCTGATGGTAAGTACCGTCAAATATCCTAACTTTAAAAAAATCGGTATTCCGAAAGCCGCGATCTGGATTACTCCGATCGTTGTCGTCATCGCTGTTGTGCTGGCGATTCAGTTCCCGGGCACGTTGTCCAAGCTTATTTTCGTGCCGCTGCTCCTCTATGCGCTGTACGGGTTAAAAAAAAACGTTGATCGGTTCTTTGTTTCCCTCCGCAGAAAGCGGAAAAAAGAGCGGGAGGATACGGACTCCCAGACAACGATCATGTAAGGCCAGCATACCTATGGGCGGAAATGAAAAGCATTTATTTTCCTGATGGAGAATAGATGCTTTTTTATTTTCCGCTCATTTTTGTATTTTTTCTTCGCTTTCAGGGATTAGCGGACGGGCTTTTGGTTCATAATTGTAACGAAGAACTAGGAAATAAATGGAGGTGAAGTCTATGATGAACAAATGGTTCCAGCTTTTATTCGCCGTTATCGGAGGCGCCTTGGGTGTGCAGTGGAGCGATAAGCTCGGTACACCTGTATTTGAAGTCATAGCCTTGGTTACGGGAGTAGAAGCCGTAAGAGGGCAAGCCGTTTATATGTTCGTGGTGTTTGCTCTGGTCTTCTATTCCGTCAGCGCTTGGGCGATGAGCTATATGCTGAGTGCGATCCGGAGCGGGGAGGAGCGCATCGCCACGATCCCAATCATCGATCTGATCGCCGGGTCCTCCGGAATGGGCATCGGACTGCTGCTGTCCTCACTGCTGCTGCTGCCGCTGGAACGCACAGGCTATTCGAACCCGCTGCTGCATATGCTCGTGATTGGCGTTCTCGGCTATGCCGGATTCCGCTTGGGGCTGGTGAAGAAGGAAGAACTGCTGGCGATGCTGGAGAAGCGCGGTGAGGCTCGTGGACGGCGTGGGGCGCAAGGTGAAGTCAAGGGCTTCGAGGAGCACAAGATTTTGGACACCAGCGTTATTATTGACGGCAGAATCGCCGATATTTGCAAAACCGGCTTTATCGAGGGGACGCTGGTCATTCCGGAATTCGTGCTGGAGGAGCTGCAGCATATCGCGGACTCGTCCGATCTGCTCAAGCGCAACCGCGGCCGCCGCGGTCTCGATATTCTGAACAAGATTCAGAAAGAGCTGGATGTGAAGGTGCTGATCTATGAGGGAGACTTCGATGAGATTTCCGAAGTGGACAGCAAGCTGGTCAAGCTGGCCAAGGTACTTCGCGGCAAGGTGATTACCAATGACTTCAACCTGAATAAGGTGTGCGAGCTTCAGGGAGTATCCGTGCTGAATATCAATGATCTCGCCAACGCGGTGAAACCGGTCGTGCTGCCAGGTGAAGAAATACTCGTGCAAGTCATCAAGGACGGCAAGGAGCACGGGCAGGGCGTCGCTTATCTGGACGATGGTACGATGATTGTGGTGGAAGGCGGCCGCGAGTTTATCGGGACAACGCTGGATGTACTGGTAACCAGCGTGCTTCAGACATCCGCGGGCCGAATGATTTTTGCTAAGCCCAAGCTCTTGGAAAAAGCGCTCTGAACCGTTATGATAGAGTAGGCACGCACTCGTAAGCCAAGAATCCGTTTCATTCGGGTGCTTGAATTGACGGGTGAGAACACAGGTTCTCACGTGGTGCCAGACGGTTGGCAGGCAGGTGGACGGAATGAAGAGCAAGACAGGGGTTATCGTCGTAGCGGCCGGTAGAGGCACACGCATGGGCACGACGGAAAGCAAGCAGTATTTGCAATTAGACGACAAACCGATACTTATACATACGCTCCTATCCTTCGAACGCATGGAGTTCGTCGATACGATAGTGCTGGTAACAGGAGCAGGCGATGTGGACCGCTGCCGCGTCTGGGCCCGGCAGTATGGTCTCACCAAGACAATCGCTGTCATCAGCGGAGGCAAGGAGCGGCAGGACTCTGTGCATGAAGGCTTGAAGGCTCTGCCGCTCGGTATCGAATGGGTGCTCGTGCATGATGGGGTCCGTCCGTTTGCCGCTTCGCGTCACGTGAAGGCTTGCCTGGAGCGGGCGTATCTGACGGAAGCGGCAGTGCTAGCCGTACCGGTGAAGGATACGATCAAAATCGTGAACGGCGATGGCGTAATTGCAGCTACGCCGGAGCGCAGCAGCTTGTGGGCGATCCAAACCCCGCAAGCTTTTCGTTTTTCCTTGCTGCTGAACGCTCATGAGCGGGCGAGGCAGGAGGGCTTCACAGGCACTGACGATGCCATGCTCGTCGAGCGTCTGGGGAAGAATGTCTCTGTGGTGGAAAGCGACTATTACAACATCAAGATCACAACGCCGGAGGATCTGTCTTGGGCGGAGTGGATATTACGCAATGTCGGGAGAGAGGGAAACGAATGATTCGCGTGGGACAAGGCTTTGACGTGCATCAATTGGTAGAGGGCCGCAAATGCATCATCGGCGGCGTTGACATTCCGTATGAGAAAGGCTTGCTCGGGCATTCCGATGCCGATGTGCTGCTGCATGCATTGAGTGATGCGATTCTCGGAGCGCTGGCGATGGGAGACATCGGGAAGCACTTCCCGGATACGGCTGCCGAATATAAGGATGCGGACAGCTATGAGCTGCTGCTTCATGTATGGAAGCTGGCTACGGAAGCGGGCTATCGTCTCGGAAATACAGATCTGACGATTATTGCGCAGAAGCCGAAAATGGCCCCGTATATCCCGGCCATGGTGGAGAGAATCGCGGCTGCACTCGGTGCGGATGCCTCGCAGGTCAACGTGAAGGCGACGACGACCGAGCAGCTCGGCTTCACCGGACGTGGCGAAGGAATCGCGGTGCAGGCGATTGTTTGTCTGGTTCAAGGTGTGCTATCATAACACATTATAGTTTCTAGGGGGAGTCAGGGGATGGCAGACGTTCGCGTAAGATATGCGCCGAGTCCGACGGGACATTTGCATATCGGCGGTGCCCGCACGGCCTTATTTGATTATTTGTATGCCCGCAGGCAAGGGGGGCAATTT
The DNA here is from genome assembly GCF_038070315.1 of Paenibacillus filicis. Classification (NCBI taxonomy): domain Bacteria; kingdom Bacillati; phylum Bacillota; class Bacilli; order Caryophanales; family Paenibacillaceae; genus Paenibacillus; species Paenibacillus filicis. The sequence continues at coordinate 12,263 of NZ_JBBPCC010000034.1, forward strand.
ATCGTCCGTTTCGAGGATACGGATCAGACCCGGCACGTGGAGTCCGGGGTGGACAATCAGCTGGAAGGCTTGCGCTGGCTGGGCGTTGACTGGGATGAGAGCGTAGATATTGGCGGTCCGTACGGCCCTTACCGCCAGATGGAAAGACTGGACCTGTACCAGCCGTTCATTGATCAACTGCTGCGAGAAGGTCATGCTTATTATTGCTTCTGTACGGAGGCTGAGCTGGAAGCAGAACGCGCAGCCCAGGAAGCGGCGGGAGAGATGCCGATGTACTCCGGCAAGTGCCGCAGCTTGACTCCAGAAGAGCAGCAGCGTTACCGGGATGAGGGGCGTAAGCCTTCCATTCGCTTCCGTGTTCCTGAGAATAAGACGATTGCCTTCACGGACCGGATCCGCGAGCGGGTCGAGTTCGACTCGAACGGCATCGGCGACTTTATCATCGTGCGTCCAGATGGTATTCCGACCTATAACTTCGCGGTCATTCTGGATGACCATCTGATGAAAATTACACTTGTCATCCGGGGAGAAGAGCATCTGACCAATACGCCGCGCCAGATTATGATGTACGAGGCGTTAGGATTGCCGGTTCCTGAGTTTGCTCACCTGGCGCTGATCTTGAATGCCGACCGCAAGAAGATGAGTAAGCGGGATGAGTCGATCATTCAATTCATTCAGCAATACCAGTCGCTCGGGTACTTGCCGGAGGCGGTTGTTAACTTCATCGCGTTGCTCGGCTGGTCGCCGAAGGGCGAGGAAGAAATGTTCACCAAGGAAGAGCTGATCGCGCAGTTCGATCTCGACCGGGTTTCCAAAAGTCCGGCTGTCTTCGATATGGACAAGCTCAATTGGATGAATAATGCGTATATCAAGAAAGCGGACCCTGAGCGGATCGCTCTTCTAGCGCTGCCGCATCTGCAGCAGGCCGGGCTTCTTCCTGCCGAGCTCAGTGAGGAGCAGCAGACGTGGGCCCGCTCGTTGATCCGGCTGTACCAGGATCAGCTGCGTTACGCGGCCGAGATCGTGCCATTGTCCGAGTTGTTCTTCCGCGAGGACGTGCAGCTTGATGACGAAGCGGGGGCGTTGCTCGGTGAAGAGCATGCTCCTATCGTGCTTAGCAGCTTCCAGAAGCAAGCTGAGGCGGCGGCGGACTTTGGCGTCGATGCGATCAAGGGGCTGATCAAGGCGGTTCAGACCGAGACGGGCTATAAGGGCAAGCCGCTCTTCATGACGATCCGTGTCGCGCTGACCGGACAGATGCATGGACCGGACCTGAATATGACGATCCATCTCCTGGGACGTGATCAGGTGCTCGCGAGGCTCAAGAAGTTATTGTAATCCCCAGGCATTTCTGCTAACATCGTAAGCAAACCTAATATTCCACATGGCGTAGAACGGGAAAGTACGCAGAAGCGGCGGATTCACAGAGAGGATGACCGGCATCAGTAGCCGGCTGCAAGTCATCCATTCCACCATCGGCGGAAGTGCACCCGGGAGCCGTAAAGACGATCTGAACCAAGGGGATTCCTCGGGGGCAGGGTAGTTTTGCCGTACCGTTCACGATACGAACGATCGAGATGTGTATGTATGCCAATTTTGGCGGTAGCCAAAGAGGGCATGATGTGCGCAAGCAGAGTGGAACCGCGAATGAATACGCCTCTGCAGCCTATGGGCTGCAGAGGCTTTTTTGATTATACGGGCGCTGGTCAGGGCGTGCGACCAGGCGATTGGAGCGTGCCGCGAATGGGAAATGTAGCAGAAGTGGATACAAGGAAGAGGGGTCCTGTAGTCATGTTCGGCAGAATGAAGGAAGACATCGCGACGATTTTCGAGAACGATCCGGCCGCACGGGGTTGGTTTGAAGTGGTGTTTACCTACTCGGGGCTGCACGCCTTGTGGGCGCACCGGGTCGCTCACTGGGTTTACAAGCGCAAGTGGTACACGTTAGCGAGAGTAATCTCCCAGGCCAGCCGGTTCATGACCGGGATCGAGATCCATCCAGGCGCTGTCATCGGCCGGCGCTTCTTCATCGACCATGGGATGGGCGTCGTCATCGGGGAAACCTGTGAGATCGGCGATGATGTGCTGCTGTACCATGGAGTCACGCTGGGCGGCACGGGCAAGGAAAAGGGCAAGCGGCATCCGACTATCGGCAACAATGTGGTCATCTCGGCAGGGGCCAAGGTGACCGGTTCCTTCACAGTTGGCGATAACTCCCGAATCGGCACGAACGCGGTCGTATTATCCGAAGTTCCCGCTAACAGCACGGTGGTCGGCATTCCCGGACGCATCGTCAAGCGGGACGGTGTGCGGATCGGTCGGCTGGAGCATGACAAGCTGCCGGATCCCGTGATCGAGATGTTTAAGAATACGCAGGAGCAGATGGATGAATTGAAGAGGAAATTGGAAATGCTGGAACATAAGAACGGAGGACATCAATCCCATGACGCTTAAATTATTCAATACGATGGCTCGCCGCAAGGAAGAGTTCAAACCGCTCGAGCCGGGTAAGGTGAAAATGTACGTCTGTGGACCCACGGTGTACGATTACATCCATATCGGCAATGCACGGCCGGTTATTTTCTTCGATGTGGTACGCCGTTACCTGGAATACAGCGGGTATGAAGTGAAGTTAATCGTCAATTTTACCGATGTGGATGATAAGCTGATCCGTAAAGCGGCCGAGATGAATCTGACGGTGCCGGAAGTGGCCGATCTGTTCGTCCAGCATTACTACGAAGATACACGGGGGCTTGGTGTACGGGAAGCGACCGTACATCCGCGGGTTACGCAAAATATGACCGAAATTATCGAGTTTATCTCGGAGCTGGAGTCCAAGCAGCTCGCTTATGAGGCGGGCGGGGATGTGTTTTTCCGGACCGCGAATTTTGCCGAATACGGGAAGCTGTCCCAGCAGAATCTGGAGGAGCTGCAGTTCGGCATCCGGGTTGATGTGGACCAGCGCAAGGAGCATCCGCAGGATTTCGTACTCTGGAAGGCTGCCAAGCCGGGAGAGATCAGTTGGTCTAGCCCATGGGGAGAGGGTCGGCCGGGCTGGCATATCGAATGCTCGGCGATGGTACGCAAGTATCTCGGTGATACGATCGACATCCATGGTGGTGGTCAAGACTTAACCTTCCCGCATCATGAATGCGAGATTGCCCAATCCGAGGGGCTCACTGGGCACACAATGAGCAATTATTGGATGCATAACGGCTTCGTGAACATTAATAATGAGAAGATGTCCAAGTCACTCGGCAACGGAATCACGGTGCATCAATTGCTCAAAACACTTACGGCCGAGGTCATCCGTTACTTTATGCTGTCGGGCCATTACCGGAACCCGCTGAATTTCAGCGATGAAGCGGTCGAGCAGGCCCGGGGAAGCCTGGCTCGTCTCGAGAATTGCCGGTCAGCCTTGAAGCATCGCCTCAAGACGGCGGACGCCCCGCAAGCGGATAGCGATGTCGCCGCGGCTGCGGCTGAAGTACGGACGCAATTCGAGGCGAAGATGGACGATGATTTCAATACGCCGGATGCGATAACCGCGATGTTCGAGCTGGTTAATGTGGCGAACCCTTACTTGAACCGGGATCATGTCCATGCGGAGACGGTGAAGCTGCTGCTCAGTCACTTTGCCGCGATGAACGAGGTGCTGGGCATTATGACGAGCGACTCGGATGAACTGCTGGATGCAGAGATCGAACAACTGATCATCGATCGGACGGAAGCCCGTAAAAGCAAGAATTGGGCGCGGGCAGACGAAATCCGCGATCTGCTGACGGAGCGCGGCATCGTGCTGGAGGATACTCCGCAAGGCATCCGCTGGCGGCGCAAATGACGGGCGGCGAGTACAAGGAAGGCGTCAGGGAAGCGCTCGTGCGGACTTCTTCCTCAGAGGCTGCTGCTGAGGCGCAGCAGCCCGGTGAGCCATCGCCGGCTGGGAGTGAAGCGAGCGTTGCAGGCGGTCACAACGAGGCAGCCTCAGGGCTGACCTCTGCCAGTTCGCCAACTTCCGGGCCGGACCCGTTCGGTCTGAATTTATTCGCCTTCCCGCCCTCCCGGGCACCGAGGCTGCTCAACCCGCTGGTGCTGGCCTATGTAGGGGATGCCGTCTACGAGGTGTTCATCCGGCAGTATGTCGTCTCACTAACCAATCATAAGCCGGATCATCTTCACCGGCTGTCCACCAAGTACGTATCCGCCAAAGCGCAGGCCAGGGCGCTGACCCGCTGGCTCCCTCTTCTAACCGAGGAGGAATCGGATATCGTGAAGCGCGGCCGCAACGCCAAGTCCGGGACCACAGCCAAAAATGCTGACGTGCTGGAATACCGGCACAGCACGGCCTTCGAGTGTCTCATCGGCTATCTTTATTACTGCCAGCGCTGGGAGCGGCTGCGCTTCCTGCTCGATCTCGCTCTGGAGCGGGATGACGTCTGATCCGGATGCCGAGCCGAGAGTCACTATCCAACTACATGTCCGGTCGTTATCTGGCTGCATGCCGCAGCGCGTTTTGTCGAACGGACTCTAAATAACCGAAGAGAAGAGGAACATCATCGTGGAAGATTTCATTGGCGGCAAGCATTCCGTACTGGAAGCGCTCCGTTCGGGACGGACGGTTAACAAGATATGGATTGCCGAGCAGGCTCAGAAGCAGTTGACCCAACCGATTATTGCCGAAGCGAAGCAGCATGGCGTCATCGTCCAATTCGCAGATAAGCGGAAGCTGGACCAGATGGCCGAAGGGCTGCAGCATCAGGGGGTTGTTGCTCAGGTAGCTCCTTATGAGTATGTAGAAGTCGAGGATCTGCTCGCCCGGGCGGCAGAGAAGAACGAGGAGCCCTTCCTGCTGATTCTGGACGAGATCGAGGATCCTCATAACCTGGGCTCGATTCTGCGTACGGCTGACTGTACGGGGGTGCATGGTGTCATTATACCGAAGCGCCGATCCGCCGCCATAACGGCAACGGTATCCAAGACGTCCGCCGGAGCCGTGGAATACGTGCCGGTCGCACGGGTGACCAACCTGGCGCAGACGATCGAACTCCTCAAGGAGCGGGGCGTCTGGATCGCTGGAGCGGATGTTGGGGCCAAGGCTCCGATCTACCAGACGAATCTGAACCTGCCGCTCGCGATCGTGATCGGGAATGAGGGTAAGGGCATCGGCCGGCTAATCCGGGAGAAGTGCGATTTCCTGCTGCAGCTTCCGATGTTCGGCCATATTAATTCACTGAATGCTTCAGTGGCCGCCTCCGTATTCATGTACGAAGTGGTTCGCCAGCGGCAAGCGGTCAAATGACGGACCGAAAGTCCCGGGCTTTCGGCAGGTGGGCGTTATGATCCAGGAGATTCTAATCGTGGACGGCTATAACATTATCGGTGCCTGGCCTGAGCTTCAGAAGCTGAAGGAGATCCGGCTGGAAGAAGCACGTGACCGGCTTATTCAGATTATGGCCGAGTACCAGTCCTTCTCGGGGATGAAGGTCATGCTGGTGTTCGACGCGTACTATGTGCCCGGTCATGGACGGCAGTACTTGCAGAGCAAGCTTCCGGTCTATTTCACCAAGGAAAAGGAGACGGCTGACGAGCTCATCGAGCGTCTGGTTACGACCCATGTGGGCCGCCGCAAGCAGGTTTATGTCGCGACTTCGGATATGACCGAGCAGCATGTCATCTTCGGAAAGGGCGCCTTCCGCGTCCCCGCCGGGGAGCTGCTGATTAAGGTCCGGCAGGCCAGGCAGGAGGTCCGGCGCAAAATCCGGGAGGAGACGGAAGTCAGGCGCAATACGTTCGACAATGCCCTCAGCGACGAGCTTCGAAAGCGGCTTGAGGAGTGGCGGAGAGGCCGCTGAAACTGCCGTAAAGTCTCGCTTATGGCAAGCTTAGGCAAGTCGAATTTTATTGACGGTGATAGATTACATAATGTATACTAGCCTTATCTTTCAAGCGCAGGCCGGAGGGATTGTGGTGAGTGTCGACCTCAAAGAGTTGAGAATGTACGAATACGACCTCAAGGCTGACGAAGACGTAGTCGAAGCGGTCCGCGAAGGCGACAGCGATGCGCTGGAGTACTTGATTAACAAGTATCGTAATTTCGTTCGAGCCAAGGCCCGGTCGTACTTTCTGATCGGTGCCGATCGAGAAGATATCGTACAGGAAGGTATGATCGGACTGTACAAGTCCATTCGCGACTTTCGTGGCGATAAGCTTGCCTCCTTCAAGGCGTTTGCCGAGCTTTGCATCACCCGTCAGATTATCACGGCCATTAAGACGGCCACCCGTCAGAAGCATATTCCTCTCAATTCTTACGTATCCCTGGACAAGCCCATCTATGATGAAGACTCCGATAGAACGCTGCTCGATGTCATATGCGGCTCGCGCGTGTCCGATCCGGAAGAATTGATTATTAATCAAGAGGAATTCAGCGGCCTGGAAGACAAGATGGGCGAGATTCTGAGTGATCTCGAACGCAAGGTGCTGATGCTGTATCTGGACGGCAGATCCTATCAGGAAATTGCCGTGGATCTGGACCGTCACGTGAAATCGATCGACAACGCATTGCAGCGGGTCAAACGCAAGCTGGAGCGATATTTGGAAGTACGCGATGCATAAACAAGCACCTCTCTCGAAAGTGAGAAGGTGCTCTTTTTTATGCCGTTCTTTCGGCTGCACTTGCTAGGGTTTATCCGCTCGGCTTACTGACTATACTGATAGGAGCAGGCAGCGGAGGAACTGACTATGCAGCTAGAGTTCCTATTTCCTTGACAGAAGAATAACCGTATGATAATGTATTCAGGTAGCCTTAGCGAAGTAGGCGTTTTTTTTGCTGAGCGTGTAAGGCTGTAAATCAGAGGCTGGTCCGTAGGAGGTGTACATCATGCGGGTGATCATCACATTAGCGTGCACAAACTGCAAGCAAAGAAACTATGCGTCTTCCAAGAACAAGCGCAACCATCCTGACCGCATGGAGCTCAAGAAATATTGCAAGTATTGCAATGAACAAACGGCTCATCGCGAAACTCGCTAGTTTTTCTGGAGGTGTAGGTTGTGTCCTTTTTGGCTAAAGTGAAGCAGGGATTCGGCAGCACGTTTTCTTTTTTTGGGGACGCATGGTCCGAATTGAAAAAAGTAAAGTGGCCTAGCCGTAAAGAGCTGATTAGTTACACGCTGGTCGTGTTATTTACGGTCATCTTCGTGACGGTGTACTTCTACGTTCTGGACTTAGGGATTTCGGAGCTGCTTCGCCTCGTGTTTAAATAATCTAGGCTGATTGGTGGCGCTAATGGGAATGGAAAAGAGATGGTACGTCGTACATACCTATTCCGGGTATGAAAACAAGGTGAAGGCTAACTTGGAAAAACGTGTGGAATCTATGGACATGAAGGACAAGATCTTTCGCGTGCTCGTTCCCATGGAAGAAGAGTTGGTGAATAAAGACGGTAAGAAGAAGACGGTAATGCGTAAAGTATATCCCGGATACGTGCTGGTGGAAATGATCCAGACCGACGATTCGTGGTATGTGGTGCGTAATACCCCTGGCGTTACCGGGTTTGTCGGGTCGACCGGTTCCGGTTCGAAACCGACCGCGCTGCTTCCTGAGGAAGTGGACTCGATTCTAAAGCACATGGGAATGGAAGAGCCGAAACCGAAGATCGATTTCGAGCTTCGAGATACGGTACGCGTGAAAGTCGGCCCGTTCGCCAACTTTGTTGGGTCCGTGGAGGAAATACTGGTCGACAAAAGCAAGCTAAAAGTTCACGTCAATATGTTTGGCAGGGAAACGCCGCTGGAGCTGGATTACCATCAGGTAGAAAAGCTGTAGGCTGACGGACTTGTCATACTACATGCGAGGAGGTGTCACACATGGCTAAAAAAGTTATTAAAATGGTGAAACTGCAAGTTCCTGCAGGGAAAGCGAACCCGGCGCCGCCGATCGGTCCTGCACTCGGTCAAGCAGGTGTTAACATCATGGCTTTCTGCAAAGAGTTCAACGCTCGTACTGCAGACCAAGCTGGCTTGATCATCCCGGTTGTTATCACAGTGTTCGAGGATCGTTCTTTCACGTTCGAGACGAAAACACCTCCGGCTGCTGTATTGCTTCGCGTTGCTGCTGGTATCGAGAAGGGTTCCGGCGAACCGAACAAGAAGAAAGTCGCTACGGTTAAGCGTTCGAAAGTACGTGAAATCGCTGAGCAAAAAATGCCTGACCTGAACGCTGCATCCGTAGAGGCTGCTATGCGCATGGTTGAAGGTACAGCTCGCAGCATGGGCGTTGTCATCGAAGACTAATTCGTGACCGCTTGTAGATGCAGCTAGGGTTTCAAACAGTGGGAGGATATTCCGCTAGTACCACATAGGAGGACTGTAAAGTGGCTAAACACGGCAAAACATACTTGGAAGCTGCCAAGTTGATTGACGCTGACAAATTCTACGAGCCGCTCGAAGCGATCGAGCTCGTGAAGAAATCGGCACGTGCCAAGTTCGACGAAACTGTCGAAGTGGCTGTACGTCTGGGCGTAGACCCGCGTAAACAAGACCAAGCCGTTCGTGGCGTGGTTGTACTGCCTCACGGCACAGGTAAAACCAAGCGTGTGCTTGTATTCGCCAAAGGCGACAAAGCTAAGGAAGCGGAAGCTGCCGGTGCTGACTTCGTAGGCGATCAAGACATGATCAACAAAATCCAGCAAGGCTGGTTCGACTTCGATGTCTGCGTAGCTACGCCGGACATGATGAGTGAAGTCGGTAAACTCGGCCGTATCTTGGGTGGTAAAGGTTTGATGCCTAACCCTAAAGCGGGTACTGTTACGTTCGACGTAACAAAAGCCGTTCAGGAAATCAAGGCAGGTAAAATCGAATACCGTCTGGATAAAGCCGGACAAATCCATGCTCCGATCGGGAAAGTTTCCTTCGATGCTGAGAAGCTCGCTGAAAACTTCAAAGCCCTGGTCGACGCGCTGAACAGAGCGAAACCGGCTGCAGCTAAAGGGGTATACCTGAAGAACATCGCGGTATCCTCGACGCAAGGTCCAAGCGCTCGTGTCAACGCAGCAGGTCAACGCTAGAAAATAGTAGCCCGTTGACTTTACCAGTCAACTGTGCTAACCTATTCTAGGTTGTTAACAAACGAATATGCTTACCGTAGACAGCAGGTGCCTGAGCTTCAGGCTTAATTTCCTGCCGAGGTGTTATGATAAACGTTCGATATTCAAAGCTTCACGGCTTGTGGAATATGGGAATCATCATGCCTTCGCTCTTGTCTGCGAAGGCATTTTTGCTGGTTGCGAAGATGCCTTCGTCGGACAATCGACACGTGCGGACGATGTTTACGATAGGTAAAATGCTTACGAAGCAGTTTCTTCACAGAAACTTGTAGGAGGTGCAAAAATGGCAAACGCAAAAATTATCGAGCAAAAAGCGGCACAAGTAACGGAAGTGGCAGAGAAGCTGAAAGGCAGCTCTTGCGCAATCGTTGCGGACTACCGTGGTTTGAACGTAGCTCAAGTAACCGAGCTGCGCAAACAACTGCGTGAAGCTGGCGTAGAATTCCAAGTATTGAAAAATACATTGGTGCGCCGTGCGACTGCTGGCGCGGAATTGACCGACCTGGACACATACCTGACTGGTCCTACCGCGATCGCATTCAGCAAGGACGACATCATTACTCCTGCGAAGATCTTGACGAACTTCGCTAAGAAGAATGACAAGCTGGAAGTGAAAGCAGGCGTGGTTGAAGGTAAAGTTGTTGATTTCAACCAAATCAAAGCTTTGGCCGAGCTGCCTTCCCGCGAAGGTTTGCTGTCCATGTTGCTTAGCGTCCTTCAAGCTCCAGTTCGCAACTTTGCCCTCGCGGTCAAAGCTGTTGCTGACAAACAAGAAGGCGGCGCGCAAGAAGCCTAAGAACCCAGCAAGAACTGCATTTCAAAATCAAATATCTTAATGGATATAATGGAGGTTTAACCATGAGCAAAGAGCAAATCTTGGAAGCCATCAAAGGCATGACTGTACTGGAACTGAACGATCTGGTTAAAGCAATCGAAGAAGAGTTCGGCGTAACTGCAGCAGCTCCTGTAGCTGTAGTAGCAGGCGGCGCAGCTGCTGAAGTTGAAGAGCAAACAGAATTCGACGTAATTCTGAACAACGCTGGCGCATCCAAAATCAACGTTATCAAAGCTGTTCGCGAACTGACAGGCCTGGGTCTGAAAGAAGCGAAAGATCTGGTAGACAGCGCTCCAAAAGCAATCAAAGAGAAGATCGGCAAAGAAGAAGCCGATACGATCAAAGCTAAATTGGAAGAAGCAGGCGCTTCCGTAGAAGTGAAGTAATTTTGCTTGGCGACAGACCCCTTGCCCGAGGCTGACCTCTGCAAGGGGTCTTCCTGTTGAGATGCCTCATTGAGCGGACGTTTTTCTTCCGACATCAAGGAAAGGCCTGGGTGATGTATCAAGAAAAGCTGCTGCTTGATGGGGATGCACCATTTGTAGATAGGGGGAGAGTCTGCCTTGTCCGAACATTATTACACCTCGAAGCCGAGCGCGCGTCATGATCTGCATCGCTTAGAAGAAACGCTGCGCGGGCATAAGCTCATCCTGGAGACGGATGCAGGCGTTTTCTCGAAGAAAGGGATCGATTTTGGGTCCAAGCTGCTGATTGAGACGATGGCCATCACGCCGAACGCGAATGCGCTGGATGTGGGCTGCGGTTATGGTCCGATCGGACTTAGCTCTGCGCTTCTGGCTCGTGATGGCCATGTCACCATGGTTGATATTAATGAGAGAGCGGTAGAACTTGCAAGGCGGAATGCGGTCCTCAACCAGATTGCCAATGTGACGGTACTGCAAAGCGACCGGCTCGAGGCTGTCGAAAGCAAGAAATTTGACGTGGTTTTGACCAATCCGCCTATTCGTGCGGGCAAAGAGATTGTGCACAGTATTTTCGAGCAGGCGCATCAGGTGCTGGTGCCTGGTGGGACTCTGTGGGTAGTCATCCAGAAGAAACAGGGAGCGCCTTCCGCATATGCCAAGCTGGAGTCCTTGTTTGCAGCAGTTGAGGAAGTCGAACGCGACAGGGGATACTGGATCTTGAAGGCCACGAAGGGCTGATCCCAGAGGCGTTCCCGGAATGTGTGATTTGATACGTTAGCCTAGATGGAAAAATGTTGACTTGCAAGTTTCAATGTGTTATTATTATAAAATGTCAGCCTTATAATTGGGGCATTTCTCTTTAGTTGACTAAAATGTCAAGGTTTTTTTGTACCGGGTTGAATAAAGTTTGAACATTTGACGTATAATGTTTAGATTTTACGTAAACCCTACAGGGTATGAAGAAAAATATGGTAAATATGCACGACAAGTGTCTATTATCTTGCATCAGGATTAGAAGCTTCTAAAAGAAGTTTGACTTCGCGAGATTTTTAGTCGAGAAGGCTTCCAGAGAGGCTTTTATTTTGTTCTATATGAACAAACATGAGGGGTGAATCTAAGTTGGCGGGTCATCTTGTTCAATTAGGTCGACGTAAACGCAGGTCGTACGCTCGGATTCATGAGGTTTTGGAAGTTCCGAATCTGATTGAGATCCAACAAAAATCGTACCAATGGTTTTTGGATGAGGGATTGCGCGAAATGTTTCAGGATATTTCCCCGATTCAGGATTTTACGGGGAATTTGGTGTTGGAATTTATCGACTATTCTCTCGGAGAACCTAAGTATTCGGTAGACGAATCCAAGGAGCGCGATGTAACCTACGCAGCACCGCTTCGTGTGAAGGTGCGATTGATCAATAAGGAAACCGGAGAAGTCAAGGAGCAAGAAGTGTTCATGGGGGATTTCCCACTCATGACCGAAACGGGGACCTTCATTATTAACGGCGCTGAACGGGTAATCGTCAGCCAGCTGGTTCGATCCCCTAGCGTATATTTCAGTACCAAGGTTGATAAAAACGGTAAAAAGACATACACCGCAACGGTGATTCCGAACCGTGGTGCATGGCTGGAGCTGGAGACGGACGCGAAGGACATTATCTATGTGCGTATCGACCGTACCCGTAAAATTCCGGTTACCGTTCTGCTTCGTGCTCTTGGTTTCGGCACAGATGCGGAGATCATCGAACTGCTCGGCGATGATGAATACATCCGTAACACGCTCGATAAGGATAACACCGATTCGACGGACAAGGCTCTGATTGAAATCTACGAGCGCCTCCGTCCAGGTGAGCCGCCGACTTTGGACAATGCAAGAAGCTTGCTCGTTGCTCGCTTCTTCGATCCGAAGCGGTATGATCTCGCTAACGTGGGACGGTATAAAATCAACAAGAAGCTTCATATTAAAAACCGTCTGTTCAACCAACGTCTGGCTGAAACGCTCGCTGATAGCAACACCGGTGAGATTATCGCAGAAGCAGGTCAAGTGATTGACCGCCGCCTCCTGGATACGATTCTGCCATATCTCGAAGATAGCGTTGGATTCAAAGAATATAATATTGCCAATGGCGTCATGGAGAACGAGCATATTCCGCTGCAGTGCATCCATGTGTACTCGCCGATCGAAGAAGGTAAAGTCGTTAAGGTTATTGCTAACGGCAAGATTGAGAAAAACGTTAAGCACATTACACCGGCTGACATTATCGCTTCCATCAACTATTTCATCGATCTGCTTCATGGTATCGGAAGCACGGACGACATTGACCACTTGGGCAACCGTCGTCTGCGTTCGGTAGGCGAATTGCTGCAGAACCAGTTCCGTATCGGTCTTTCCCGGATGGAGCGTGTAGTTCGTGAACGGATGTCCATCCAGGATGTCAACACGATTACGCCTCAGCAGCTGATCAACATTCGTCCGGTTATCGCTTCGATCAAAGAGTTCTTCGGTAGCTCCCAGCTGTCCCAGTTTATGGACCAGACGAACCCGCTGGCCGAGCTTACGCATAAACGTCGTCTGTCCGCACTCGGACCCGGCGGTTTGACGCGTGAGCGCGCAGGCTTCGAAGTTCGTGACGTGCATCACTCCCACTATGGGCGGATGTGTCCGATCGAGACTCCCGAAGGTCCGAACATTGGTTTGATCAACTCCTTGTCGACATTCGCGCGCGTGAACGAGTTCGGATTTATCGAAGCTCCTTACCGCCGGGTTGACCCGAATACGGAAATTGTCACCGATGAAATTTCTTATCTGACCGCCGATGAGGAAGATAACTACGTAGTCGCTCAGGCGAATGCGGAGTTGACTGAGGAAGGCTTGTTCGCTAACGATACGGTCATCGTCCGTTATAAGGATGATAACCTTCGGATTGCCAAAGAGCGCGTCGATTACATGGACGTATCTCCGAAGCAAGTCGTGTCTGTCGCAACAGCGCTGATTCCGTTCCTCGAGAACGATGACTCCAACCGTGCGCTCATGGGATCAAACATGCAGCGGCAAGCGGTGCCGCTCTTGATTCCTAAGGCTCCGCTGGTCGGTACGGGAATGGAGCATAAGTCGGCGAAAGATTCCGGCGTATGTATCGTTGCTAAGGTTAACGGTATTGTTGAGAAAGTATCTGCCAACGAGATCTGGGTCCGTAAACAAGAGACGGTCGATGGCCGCCTGGTTAACGGCGATATCGTGAAGCATAAGCTGCATAAATTCCTGCGTTCCAACCAAGGGACGTGCATCAATCAGCGTCCGATTTGTCACAAAGGCGAGCTGGTACGTGTTGGTGACATTCTCGCTGACGGTCCTTCGACCGAGCAAGGCGAGCTGGCACTGGGCCGTAACGTCGTCGTAGCCTTTATGACTTGGGAAGGCTACAACTATGAGGATGCGATCCTGCTAAGTGAGCGTCTGGTGAAGGAAGATGTATATACCTCGATCCATATCGAGGAATACGAATCTGAAGCCCGCGATACGAAGCTCGGACCGGAAGAAATTACGCGTGATATCCCGAACGTCGGGGAAGATGCGTTGAAAAATCTCGATGAGCGCGGCATCATTCGTGTCGGTGCTGAGATTGCTGCCGGCGATATCCTGGTCGGTAAAGTTACGCCTAAGGGCGTTACGGAGCTGACAGCGGAAGAACGCTTGCTGCATGCGATCTTCGGTGAGAAGGCGCGTGAAGTTCGCGATACGTCCCTGCGGGTTCCGCATGGTACGGACGGAATCGTCGTTGATGTTAAAGTATTTACCCGTGAGAACGGCGATGAGCTGCCTCCTGGTGTAAATCAGCTCGTTCGTGTCTATATTGCCCAGAAACGGAAAATTTCCGAGGGCGATAAAATGGCGGGACGTCACGGTAACAAGGGTGTCGTTGCCCGGATTCTGCCGGAAGAGGACATGCCGTTCATGCCGGATGGTACGCCGGTCGAAGTCGTTCTGAACCCGCTCGGCGTTCCGTCGCGGATGAACATCGGTCAGGTGCTCGAGGTTCACTTGGGTATGGCCGCACGTTTCCTCGGCATTCACACCGCCTCTCCGGTATTCGACGGAGCGCGTGAGTACGACGTGTTCGATGCGATGGAAGAAGCCGGCATGCAGCGCAACGGTAAGACGATGCTGTACGATGGCCGGACGGGCGATTCGTTCGAACGCGAAGTTACGGTCGGCGTTATGTATATGATCAAACTGGCGCACATGGTTGACGATAAGATCCATGCCCGTTCTACGGGGCCATACTCGCTCGTTACGCAGCAGCCACTCGGCGGTAAAGCCCAGTTCGGCGGCCAGCGCTTCGGGGAGATGGAAGTATGGGCGCTTGAGGCTTATGGCGCTGCCTATACGCTTCAAGAAATCTTGACCGTGAAGTCCGATGATGTGGTCGGTCGTGTCAAGACGTATGAATCCATCGTGAAGGGCGAGAACGTACCGGAGCCGGGCGTTCCTGAATCCTTCAAGGTTCTGATTAAAGAGCTTCAGAGCTTGGGTATGGACGTGAAGATTCTCTCTGGAGATGAGCAAGAGATCGAGATGAGAGAAATGGACGACGAAGACGAAGTAACCAGCGACAAGCTGAACTTGAATTTAGAAGGCGCAGAGATGGGCGTAGAGTAAACTGCTGCCATAGACGCGTGTTTTAGGCGCCGCAGGGCGCCTAAGGCCGTATTTTCGAGCTTGCAGGTGTTCCGATAGGATTTGATGAGAGACAATAGTTGGAGGAGGGTTGCTCCTTGATCGACGTCAACAATTTTGAGTTCATGAAAATCGGATTGGCTTCCCCGGAGAAAATCCGTTCGTGGTCTAGAGGCGAAGTAAAGAAACCGGAGACGATCAACTACAGAACGTTAAAGCCGGAGAAGGAAGGCTTGTTCTGCGAGAAAATTTTCGGGCCGACCAAGGATTGGGAATGTCACTGCGGTAAATATAAACGCGTCCGTTATAAAGGCGTCGTGTGCGATCGCTGCGGCGTAGAAGTTACCCGCCAGAAGGTACGCCGCGAACGGATGGGCCATATCGAGCTCGCGGCTCCCGTGTCGCACATCTGGTATTTCAAGGGTATTCCGAGCCGTATGGGTCTGGCCCTCGACATGTCGCCGCGTTCGCTGGAAGAGATCATTTACTTCGCTTCTTACGTAGTAACCGATCCAGGTGATACGCCGCTGGAGAAGAAACAGTTGCTCTCCGAGAAGGAATACCGCAGCTACCGCGAGAAATACGGCTATGCGTTCCAGGCTGGTATGGGTGCCGAAGCGGTGAAGAAACTGCTCTCGGATATCGATATTGAGAAGGAAGTCGACATGCTGAAGGAAGAGCTCCGTACGGCACAAGGCCAACGCCGTAACCGTGCGATCAAGCGCCTTGAAGTCATGGAAGCTTTCCGGAACTCGAAGAACCTGCCAGGCTGGATGGTACTTGATGTGCTGCCGGTCATTCCGCCGGAGCTTCGTCCGATGGTACAGCTGGACGGCGGACGTTTCGCAACGTCTGACCTGAACGATCTGTACCGCCGGGTTATCAACCGGAACAACCGCTTGAAGCGTCTGCTTGATCTTGGAGCGCCGGACATTATCGTGCAGAATGAGAAGCGGATGCTGCAGGAAGCCGTCGATGCATTGATCGACAACGGCCGCCGCGGCCGTCCGGTCACAGGACCGGGTAACCGTCCGCTCAAATCCCTCAGCCACATGCTGAAAGGGAAGCAAGGACGTTTCCGTCAGAACTTGCTAGGTAAACGGGTTGACTATTCCGGTCGTTCCGTTATCGTCGTAGGGCCTAGCCTGAAGATGTACCAATGCGGTCTGCCGAAGGAAATGGCTCTCGAATTGTTCAAGCCTTTCGTCATGAAGGAGCTTGTGAATAAAGGACTTGCCCATAACATCAAGAGCGCTAAACGCAAAGTTGAACGCGTCAGCCCGGAAGTGTGGGACGTATTGGAAGAAGTCATCAAGGAGCATCCGGTTCTGTTGAACCGTGCCCCTACGCTTCACCGTCTCGGTATTCAGGCATTCGAACCGATCTTGGTCGAAGGCCGCGCTATCAAGCTTCATCCGCTCGTATGTACGGCTTATAACGCCGACTTCGACGGTGACCAGATGGCCGTTCACGTACCGCTGTCTGCTGAAGCTCAAGCTGAAGCCCGCGTGCTGATGCTGGCGTCCGGTAACATCCTGAACCCTAAGGATGGCAAGCCGGTCGTTACACCTTCGCAGGATATGGTGCTGGGAAGCTTCTATCTGACGACGGAGAACAAAGAGTCCAAAGGCTCGTACACCATCATCCGCACGGTAGCGGAAGCCGTATCGATGTATCATCGCGGCGATGCTTCCCTGCATGCCCGTGTGGCTATTCCGGCCAAAGCGCTCGGCAAAACGAGCTTTACTCCGGAACAGCAGGAAGCGATGCTGGTCACGACGGTCGGTAAAATCATCTTCAACGAGATTTATCCGAAGGACTTCCCGTTCATCAACGAAGCGACCAAAGCGAACCTGCTGGGTGGCGTATCGGATGCGTATTTCGTCTTCGACAAGGGTGGAGACATCCGTGCCAAGATGGAAGAGCTGCCTGAGACGAAGGCTGTAGGTAAGGATTATCTCGGTACGATTATCGCGGAATGCTTCCGTCGCTACCATACGACGCAAACATCCGTGATCCTGGACAACATCAAACAGCTCGGATTTACGTACTCTACGCGCGCCGGGATTACGATCGCGGTTGCCGACGTTACGGTTCCTTCGGAGAAGGACGAAATCCTGGCACAGTCCGATGAGAAGGTCAAAGTGGTTACGAACCAGTACCGCCGTGGTCTGATTACCGACGACGAGCGCTATGACCGCGTTATCGCGATCTGGAGCAAAGCGAAGGACGAAATCACGGAAATCCTGATGAAGTCCCTCGATAAATACAATTCCATCAACATGATGGTGGAATCCAAAGCACGGGGTAACAAATCGCAGATCACTCAGCTGGGCGGGATGCGCGGTCTGATGGCCAATCCATCGGGTAAAATCATGGAGTTGCCAATCAAATCGAACTTCCGCGAAGGCCTGACGGTCTTGGAATACTTTATCTCGACGCACGGTGCCCGTAAAGGTTTGGCGGATACGGCCCTTCGTACGGCTGACTCCGGTTACCTGACGCGCCGTCTGGTCGACGTTGCCCAAGACGTTATCGTCCGTGACGAAGATTGCGGTACGGATAAAGGCTTTACGGTCAGCACCATTCGTGACGGTAAGGAAATCATCGAGGAGCTGTACGACCGGATCGAAGGACGTTATTCCTTCGAAACGATCCGTCATCCGCAAACCGGCGAAGTGCTGGTGAACCGCAACGAGCTGATCGAAGCTACGATTGCCGATCAGATCATTGCCGCAGGTGTCGAGCGTATCCAGATCCGTTCCGTCCTGAGCTGCCGTTCCAAGCATGGCGTCTGCAAGAAGTGCTACGGACGTAACCTGGCTACTGGCCAGCATGTGGAGATCGGTGAAGCTGTAGGTATTATCGCCGCGCAATCCATCGGGGAGCCGGGAACCCAGCTCACGATGCGTACGTTCCATACCGGGGGCGTTGCCGGAGACGATATCACCCAAGGTTTGCCGCGTATTCAGGAGCTTTTCGAAGCCCGGAATCCGAAGGGGCAAGCGATCATCACCGAAATCGACGGTGTCGTGAAGGAAATTCGCGAAGCGAAGGACCGCCGCGAGATCGAGGTTCAAGGCGAAGCTGAGTCCAAGACTTACAACGTCCCTTACGGCTCCCGGATTCGTGTAACTGCGAATCAGGCTGTAGAGGCCGGCGACGAGCTCACGGAGGGTTCGATCGATCCGAAGGAAATGCTGCGCATCAAGGGTATTCGCGGCGTGCAGAACTATATCCTGCAGGAAGTTCAGCGCGTTTACCGGAACCAAGGGGTAGAAATCAACGACAAACACGTTGAGGTCATGATCCGTCAGATGCTGCGCAAGATCCGTATCGTCGATGCAGGGAATACGACCTTGCTGCCAGGCTCCTTTGTGGATATCCACGAGTACGAGGAAGCTAACAAGGTGTCTCTGTTCGCTGGAGAAGAGCCTGCGGTTGCCAAGCCGGTATTGCTCGGTATCACCAAGGCTTCCTTGGAGACCGACTCCTTCTTGTCCGCAGCATCGTTCCAGGAGACAACTCGTGTCCTGACAGATGCGGCGATCAAGGGTAAAGTGGACCAATTGCTTGGTCTGAAGGAGAATGTTATCATCGGTAAGCTGATTCCAGCGGGTACGGGGATGAATCGTTACCGCAACATCCGGATCACCGATCCGAATGCAGAACCGATTGATGAATTGACGGATGAAGCAGAAGCTGTAACCGTCGAATAGTAAAGGGTGTCCGGCCGTCCACATGTGAATAATAAATTCATAAATAAGACGGTCGGGACTTCTTGACACGGTCATAGCAAGATGCTACTATATCAAAGTGTGCCAATTTGCAAGCCACGTAACCTCTACTTTGGAGGGGATTTACTTGGATCTCAATAAAGTAAAGCAGGCTGCGAAGCTGGCGATCGGTACCAAGCAAGCTACGAAGACAGTGGAGCAAGGCATAGCCGCTGAAGTATTCGTAGCAAAAGATGCAGATCCGCGAATTACGATAAAAATGATTAACCTCTGCAAGAAGATGGAGGTTAAGCTCACATACGTGGAATCCATGAATATGCTCGGTAAAGCGTGTGGCATCGAAGTAGGCGCCGCGATGGCGGCTGTAATAAATGAATAATAAGCCGACGTTTTTGTTCGGGAATTGCTTAAAAGTCCCGGGCAAAGACGTTTCCTTTGTTCATTTATGATTCGCCTGGATCTGTGGGCTTGAAAATGTAAGTTATTCTGTTGAAGGAGGTGGCCACTATGCCAACAATTAACCAGCTCGTCCGTAAAGGACGCCAAGCTAAAGTTGTAAAATCCAAATCCCCGGCTCTTCAAAGAGGTTTCAACGCCTTGAAAAGAGAGCAGACGGATATCAGCTCCCCTCAAAAACGCGGCGTTTGCACGCGTGTAGGTACCATGACGCCGAAAAAACCGAACTCCGCCCTTCGTAAGTATGCGCGTGTTCGTTTGACTAACCGTGTCGAGGTAACAGCTTATATTCCGGGTATCGGACACAACCTGCAAGAGCACAGCGTTGTACTGATCCGCGGAGGTCGTGTTAAAGACCTTCCAGGGGTACGTTATCACATCGTTCGCGGCGCGCTCGATACTGCAGGTGTGAACAACCGTAAACAATCTCGTTCCAAGTACGGTACGAAACGTCCTAAAGTGAAGAAGTAAGAACAGCTTAACCACATCACATGATTTTTTTGAGAAAGGGGGATAACTATGCCTCGTAAAGGTCCAGTTACTCGCAGAGACGTATTGCCAGATCCGGTGTATAACAGCAAATTGGTTACTCGTTTGATCAACCGTATTATGATCGACGGTAAAAGAGGAGTAGCACAATCTATTCTGTATAATGCATTCGGTCTGATTCAAGAGCGTACAGGCAAGGAGCCGATGGAAGTTTTCGAACAAGCCATCAAGAACATCATGCCTGTCCTCGAAGTCAAAGCTCGCCGTGTGGGGGGCGCGAACTACCAGGTGCCGATCGAAGTTCGTCCAGAACGCCGTTCGACATTGGGACTTCGCTGGCTCGTGAACTACTCCCGTCTTCGTGGTGAGAAGACGATGGAAGAAAGATTGGCAGCTGAAATCATGGATGCTGCTAACAACACCGGTGCTTCCGTTAAGAAGCGTGAAGATACGCACAAAATGGCTGAAGCCAACAAAGCGTTCGCTCACTATCGCTGGTAGAATATAATCCACGAGTTTAGGAAGGAGAAAACCTGATGGCTAGACAGTTCTCCTTGAAAGATACGCGTAATATCGGGATCATGGCGCATATTGATGCGGGTAAGACAACCACGACTGAACGTATCTTGTTCTACACAGGCCGTGTACACAAAATCGGTGAGGTCCACGAAGGTGGAGCTACGATGGACTGGATGGAGCAAGAGCAGGAGCGCGGAATCACGATCACGTCCGCTGCTACTACAGCTCAGTGGAAAGACCACCGCATCAATATTATCGACACCCCGGGGCACGTTGACTTCACCGTTGAAGTTGAACGTTCCCTCCGCGTATTGGACGGAGCAGTAGGCGTGTTCAGTGCCAAAGAAGGCGTTGAACCGCAATCGGAGACCGTTTGGAGACAAGCGGACCGTTATGGCGTTCCACGGATTGCCTACGTAAACAAAATGGACATCATCGGCGCAGACTTCTTGCAAGTTATCGAGTCGATGCGTGCTAAACTCGGTGCTAACGCAGTTGCGATCCAACTGCCGATCGGCGCAGAGAATGGTTTTGTCGGCGTAGTTGATCTGGTTGAGCGTAAATCCTATGTCTATAAAGACGATCTGGGTAAAGACCCTGTAGAAGGTCCAGTGCCAGACGATCTGAAAGAACAGGTCGAAGCACTTCGCCTGGAGCTCGTTGAGAAGGTTGCAGAACTCGACGAAGCCCTCATGGAGAAGTACCTCGAAGGCGAAGAGCTTACAATTGCGGAAATCAAAGCAGGACTGCGCAAAGGCGTTTGTTCTGTAAGTATCTTCCCGGTTATCTGCGGTTCGTCTTACCGTAACAAAGGCGTTCAGATGATGCTCGATGCCGTTATCGACTATCTTCCATCCCCAATCGACGTACCAGATATCAAAGGTACGCTTGAAGACGGTACAGAAGTAGTTCGTAAATCTGCTGACGATCAGCCATTCTCGGCGCTTGCTTTCAAAATCATGACAGATCCGTTTGTTGGACGTTTGACATTCTTCCGCGTATACTCCGGTGTGTTGAGCGCTGGTTCGTACGTATTGAATGCAACGAAAGGCAAGCGCGAGCGTATCGGACGTATTCTTCAGATGCATGCGAACAGCCGTCAGGAAATCAGCGATGTTTACTCCGGTGATATCGCGGCAGCTGTAGGCTTGAAGGATACCGTTACAGGCGATACACTGTCTGATGAGAAAAGCCCGGTTATCCTTGAGTCCATGAACTTCCCTGAGCCGGTTATCCAGCTCGCGGTTGAGCCTAAGACCAAAGCTGACCAGGACAAAATGGGTATTGCTTTGTCCAAGCTTTCCGAAGAAGATCCGACTTTCCGTGCGCACACGGATGAAGAAACAGGCCAAACGATCATTGCAGGTATGGGTGAGCTTCATCTGGAGATCATCGTAGACCGTATGCTTCGCGAGTTCAAGGTAGAAACCAACGTGGGTAAACCACAGGTTGCTTACCGTGAGACATTCAAGCAAGCTGCAAAAGTCGAAGGCAAGTTTGTTCGTCAATCCGGCGGCCGCGGTCAGTATGGCCATTGTTGGGTGGAGTTCTCGCCGCTTGAGCCAGGAACTGGCTTCCAGTTCGAAAGCAAAATCGTCGGTGGTTCGATTCCTAAGGAATTCGTAGCTCCGATCCAAGCGGGTATTGAAGAATCCATGAAAAACGGCGTATACGCAGGCTTCCCGCTTGTGGATATCAAAGCAACCGTTGTTGACGGATCGTACCACGATGTTGACTCCAGTGAAATGGCATTTAAGATCGCAGGTTCGATGGCACTCAAGGCAGCAGCCGAGAAGTGTAAGCCGGTATTGCTTGAGCCAATCATGAAAGTAGAAGTTACCGTTCCTGAAGAGTACATGGGCGATGTTATGGGTGACCTGAACTCCCGCCGTGGACGTATCGAAGGTATGGATGCACGCTTCGGCGCGCAAATCATCCGTGCTAAGGTGCCTTTGTCTGAAATGTTCGGTTATTCCACGACACTGCGTTCGCGTACCCAAGGTCGCGGCGTATACTCGATGGAAATCTCGCACTATGAAGAAGTACCTAAGTCGATTGCGGAAGAAATCGTCGCAAAAAACAAAGGTGCCTAAAATATATTCCATTATCTGAGGAGGCAATCCACTCATGGGAAAAGCGAAGTTTGAACGCAATAAGCCGCACGTTAACATCGGCACAATCGGTCACGTTGACCATGGTAAAACAACGCTGACAGCTGCAATCACAACTGTACTGTCCAAAAAATACGGCGGTGCTGCAGTAGCATTCGACCAAATCGACAAAGCTCCAGAAGAGCGCGAGCGCGGTATCACGATCTCCACAGCTCACGTTGAATACGAAACTCCTAACCGTCACTACGCACACGTAGACTGCCCAGGCCACGCCGACTATGTTAAAAACATGATCACCGGCGCAGCTCAAATGGACGGCGCTATCCTGGTTGTATCCGCAGCTGACGGCCCTATGCCGCAAACTCGCGAGCACATCCTGCTGTCCCGTCAAGTAGGCGTTCCTTACATCGTCGTATTCCTGAACAAATGTGATATGGTTGAAGACGAAGAGCTCTTGGAACTGGTTGAAATGGAAGTTCGCGACCTGCTCAACGAGTACGAGTTCCCAGGCGACGATACTCCAATCGTTCGTGGCGCAGCTCGTGAAGCTCTGCAAAACCCAGATGGTCCTTGGGCTGACAAAATCGTTGAGCTGTTCGAGCACATCGATACTTACATCCCAACTCCAGAACGCGACACTGACAAGCCTTTCCTGATGCCAGTAGAGGACGTGTTCACGATCACTGGTCGTGGTACCGTTGCTACAGGTCGTGTAGAGCGCGGTGTAGTTAAAGTCGGCGACGAAGTTGAAATCATCGGTCTGCAAGAAGAAACTCGTAAGAGTGTCTGCACAGGCGTTGAAATGTTCCGTAAATTGCTCGATTCCGCTCAAGCGGGCGACAACATCGGCGCACTGCTTCGCGGCGTAGAGCGTAAAGATATCGAGCGTGGACAAGTTATCGCGAAACCGGGTTCGGTTAAGCCACACACAAACTTCACAGCTCAAATCTACGTTCTGACTAAAGAAGAGGGTGGCCGTCACAAGCCTTTTTTCACAGGCTACCGTCCACAATTCTACTTCCGTACAACTGACGTTACAGGTATCATCAACCTGCCAGAAGGTACTGAAATGGTAATGCCAGGCGACAACATCTCCGTAACGGTTGAGCTGATCTCGCCAATCGCTATCGAAGAAGGTACTCGCTTCGCTATCCGCGAAGGCGGACGTACTGTTGGTGCCGGTGCGGTTGCATCGATCCAAAAGTAATAGCTTTTCAAGGCCCTTCATCCTTATGGATGAAGGGTTTTTTGGCGTTAAAAAAAAATTAGGCGCACCACTAGGTTTTTGCTTGCTTTTTTCCTCCCGATTTAATATAATAGTGAACGTTGGTCTGTGACGTTGCGATGATGTGAGAGGTTGCTGACACACCCGGCCCCTTTGCCATAGGGGTGGAGCGTCAGGAGATTTTCACGGAGTATGTCCGATACTAAATTGGGCGATAGAAGGAGGGAATACAATGGCAAAGCAAAAGATTCGTATTCGTTTGAAGGCTTATGATCACAGAATTCTGGATCAATCCGCAGAAAAAATCGTGGATACAGCCAAACGTTCCGGTGCAGGAGTGTCTGGTCCGATTCCGCTTCCAACCGAGAAGCAAATCATCACGATTCTTCGTGCTGTTCATAAGTACAAAGATTCGCGTGAGCAATTCGAAATGCGCACACATAAGCGTTTGATCGATATCGTGAATCCTACGCCGCAAACGGTTGATGCGCTGATGCGTCTGGATCTGCCGTCCGGTGTGGACATCGAAATCAAACTGTAATATACACATTGTGGATAAATACAAACAAGCTACAAAAGAAAAGAGGTGTCAACGATGACTAAAGGTATCTTAGGAAAAAAACTTGGGATGACTCAAGTGTTTACTCCAGAAGGATTGGTTGTACCGGTTACTGTAATCCAAGCAGGTCCTAACACGGTTCTGCAGAAGAAGGACGCGGAGAACGACGGTTACGAAGCTATCCAAATCGGTTTTGACGAAAAGAAAGAACAAAGAGCCAATAAACCGGAGCTCGGCCATGTGAAGAAAGCCGGTGCTACGCCTAAGCGCTACATTAAGGAAATTCGCGGCGTTGATATTGCTGGTTATGAAGTTGGCCAGGAAATCAAAGCAGATCTGTTCTCCGAAGGCGAATTCGTTGACGTAACGGGTATCTCCAAAGGTAAAGGATTCCAAGGCGTTATCAAGCGTCATAACCAATCCAGAGGCCCAATGACTCACGGTTCCCGTTATCACCGCGGTCCTGGTTCCATGGGTTCCATCCAAGCTAACCGTGTACCGAAAGGCAAGAAATTGCCAGGACACATGGGTAAAGAAACGGTAACGATTCAAAAGCTTGAAGTGGTTAAGGTTGATGTTGAGCGCAACGTGCTTCTGATTAAAGGTTCCATTCCGGGTCCTAAAAATAGCTACGTAACCGTCAAAGCTACGGTGAAGAAGTAAGCAAGCAGGAAAGGAGGATAACAAATGCCAAAAGTAGCAGTATTTAATGTCAGTGGTTCGCAAGTGGGCGAAGTCGAATTGGCCGAGAGCGTATTCGGAATCGAACCCCATGCACATGTACTGAATCAAGCTGTTCTGTTGCAACGCGCTTCGCTTCGTGCAGGTACGCACAAAACGAAGGGTCGTTCCGAAGTTCGTGGCGGTGGCCGTAAGCCTTGGAAACAAAAAGGTACTGGACGTGCTCGTCAAGGTAGTATCCGCTCTCCTCAATGGAAAGGCGGCGGTGTGGTTTTCGGACCAACTCCTCGCAGCTACTCGTTCAAACTGCCTAAGAAAGTTCGTCGCTTGGCGATTAAATCCGCGTTGTCTTCTAAGGTGAAGGCTAGCGAAATCATCGTTCTGGACCAACTGCAACTGTCCGCTCCTAAGACGAAGGAATTTGCAGCTATCCTGAACAACCTGAAAGTTGAGCGTAAAGCCTTGGTAGTGACAGCTGGCTACGAAGAAAACGTAGCATTGTCCGCACGCAACATTCCTGGCGTTAAGTTTGTTATCGCTGAAGGAATCAACGTGCTCGACGTATTGTCTTATGACAAGCTGATCATTACGAAGGACGCGGTGCAAAAGGTAGAGGAGGTGTTTGCGTAATGAAGAACCCTCGCGATATTATTAAGCGCCCGATCATTACTGAACGTACTAGCGAAATGATGGCCGACAAAAAATATGTGTTCGAGGTTGACATCCGTACGAACAAAACGGAAATCAAGCAAGCGATCGAACAAATCTTCAAAGTGAAAGTAACGAACGTGAACACACTTAGAATGCCGGCTAAGCCAAAGCGTTACGGCCGTTACTCCGGTTATACATCCGAGTGGAAAAAAGCGATTGTAACTCTTTCGGCAGACAGCAAAGAGCTGGAGTTCTTTGAGTCCGTCTAAGACACTTCTCAAGTAAGGAGGGAAACCACGTGCCAATTAAAAAGTATAAACCAACGTCCCCGGCGAGACGTGCGATGTCCGTTTCGACTTTCGAAGAAATCACAACATCCACACCGGAGAAATCGCTTTTGGCTCCATTGAGCAAAAAAGCTGGACGTAACAACCAAGGTAAAATTACGGTTCGTCACCAAGGCGGCGGACATAAGCGTAAATACCGGATTATCGACTTCAAACGTAACAAAGATGGAATACCTGGACGCGTTGCTACGATCGAATACGATCCAAACCGTTCGGCTAACATCGCGCTGATCCACTACGTGGATGGCGAAAAACGCTACATCATCGCTCCTAAAGGCTTGAAAGTGGGCGATCAAATCGTATCCGGCCCTGAGGCTGATATCAAAATCGGTAACGCTCTTCCTATGGAGAACATTCCGGTTGGTACGGTTATCCACAACATTGAGCTGAAGCCAGGCAAAGGCGGCCAATTGGTTCGCGCGGCAGGTACAGAAGCTCAATTGCTTGGTAAAGAAGAACGTTATGTAACAGTTCGTCTGTCTTCCGGCGAAATGAGAAAAATCCTTAAAGTTTGCCGCGCTACAATCGGTTCCGTCGGTAACGAGGATTATGAACTCATTAAAATCGGTAAAGCTGGCCGTTCCCGCTGGCTCGGACAAAGACCGGAAGTTCGCGGTTCCGTCATGAACCCTAACGATCACCCACACGGTGGTGGTGAAGGCCGTTCCCCGATCGGTCGCAAATCTCCAATGTCCCCATGGGGCAAGCCGACGCTTGGTTACAAAACACGGAAGAAAAACAAAGCTTCCAATCAATACATTGTACGTCGCCGTACGAAGTAAGACGGTTGACTCGGAAACACGCGTTGCTTAAAGAAGGGAGGAACAACATATGGGTCGCAGTTTGAAAAAAGGACCGTTTATCGATGGCTATCTGCTTAAGAAAGTTGCAGAGGTAGACGCTTCCTCGAAAAAGCAAGTGATCAAGACTTGGTCCCGCCGCTCCACGATTTTCCCGCAATTCATCGGTCACACATTTGCTGTTTATGATGGCAGAAAGCATGTACCGGTTTACGTAACGGAAGATATGGTAGGACATAAGCTTGGCGAATTCGCACCAACCCGTACTTACAAAGGTCACGACGACGACAAGAAAACGGGCAAGCGCTAAGATAACTTTTGGATATAGATTCAGTTTTTGAACGAGAGGAGGTACATCCATGCAACAAGCAAAAGCTATTGCAAGATACGTACGCATCGCTCCCCGTAAAGCTCAGCTCGTGGTTGATTTGATCCGCGGTAAGCAAGTGGGCGAAGCTATTGCAATCCTGAACCACACGCCTAAAGCGGCATCCCCGATCATCGAGAAGCTGCTGAAATCGGCGATTGCGAATGCGGAGCATAACAACTCCCTGGACCCTAACAGTCTGGTGATTTCGCAAGTGTTCGTAGATCAAGGACCAACCTTGAAAAGATTCCGTCCTCGCGCTATGGGTCGTGCGAGCCGCATCAATAAACGTACCAGCCACATCACTGTAGTGGTATCTGAGAAATAAGGAGGGACAACGTGTGGGTCAAAAAGTAAACCCGGTGGGACTTCGTATCGGTATCATTCGCGATTGGGAGTCTAAATGGTATGCCGGCAAAGATTTCGGCGATCTGTTGATGGAAGACGTAAAAATTCGTGAGTACTTGAAACAGAAATTGAAAGAATCCGCAGTTTCCCGCATCGAGATCGAGCGTGCGGCTAACCGCGTGAACGTTACGATTCATACAGCTAAGCCAGGTATGGTTATTGGTAAAGGCGGTTCTGAAGTTGAAGTTATCCGCGCTTACCTGACCAAGCTGACGAACGGCAAAAAGGTTCACATCAATATCACGGAAATCAAAACCCCTGATCTCGATGCAATCCTGGTCGCTGAAAGCATTGCACAACAACTGGAACGTCGCGTATCGTTCCGTCGTGCACTGAAACAAGCTATCCAAAGATCGATGAGATCCGGCGCTAAAGGTATCAAAACTGCAGTTAGCGGCCGTTTGGGCGGAGCGGAAATTGCAAGACAGGAAGGCTACAGCGAAGGTACAGTACCTCTTCATACCTTGCGTGCGGATATCGACTATGGTACAGCTGAAGCTCATACCACTTATGGACGTATCGGCGTAAAAGTATGGATCTATCGCGGCGAAGTTCTTCCTGCGGCTAAGAAAAAGGCTGCTACGGAAGGAGGCAACTAATCCATGTTAGTTCCTAAACGTGTAAAACACCGTAAAGAGCACCGCGGCAACATGCGCGGTAAAGCTAAAGGCGGACAGGAAGTGCATTTCGGTGAGTTCGGCCTGCAAGCGATGGAGCCGGCTTGGGTAACCAACCGTCAAATCGAAGCAGCTCGTATTGCCATGACTCGTTATATTAAGCGGGGCGGTAAAGTTTGGATCAAGATTTTCCCTTCCAAGCCAATCACCCAAAAGCCGCTTGAAGTCCGGATGGGTAGCGGTAAAGGTAACGTAGAGAAATGGGTTGCTGTCGTAAAACCGGGTAAGGTTCTGTTTGAACTGGCCGGCGTAAGCGAAGAAATCGCCCGTGAAGCTATGCGTCTCGCCTCTCACAAGCTCCCGATCAAGACGAAGTTTGTGAAAAGAGAAGAACTGGGTGGTGAAGCAAATGAAAGCTAGTGAATTTCGCAACCTAACCTCTGCTGAGCTCGAACAAAAGATTGCCGGATTTAAAGAGCAACTCTTTAACCTCCGTTTTCAACTGGCTACAGGTCAACTGGATAATCCCGTACAGATTCAAAAAGTACGCAAAGAGATTGCTCGGGCAAAGACTGTTTTGCGTGAAAGAGAATTGGGAATCACTAGTTAATGAAAGAGAGAGGAGGATCTCGCAATGGCTGAACGCAACGAGCGTAAAACGCAAGTGGGCAGAGTCGTAAGCGACAAAATGGATAAAACCATCGTTGTTGCCGTTGAGACTTACAAAAAGCACGACTTGTACCACAAGCGGATTAAATATACGAAAAAGTTCAAGGCTCATGACGAGAATAACGACGCTAAAATCGGCGACGTTGTCGAAATCATGGAAACACGTCCGCTCTCCAAGGACAAACGCTTTAGACTGGTTAAGGTCGTAGAAAAAGCGGTTATCGTTTAATATAAGCAATCGGCATCAATACCGGAAGGAGGAACTACACAATGATTCAACCATTTACACGATTGAAGGTAGCTGACAATTCTGGTGCGAAGTCTCTGATGTGTATCCGCGTGTTGGGTGGTACAGGACGTCGTACAGCTAATATCGGAGATTTGATCATCTGCTCGGTGAAAGAAGCAACACCAGGTGGCGTTGTCAAGAAGGGCGATGTTGTCAAAGCTGTAGTGGTACGCACGAGACGCGGTGCTCGTCGTAAGGACGGATCCTACATTACGTTTGACGAGAATGCAGCAGTTATCGTGAAGGATGACAAGAGCCCACGCGGCACTCGTATCTTCGGACCGGTAGCTCGTGAACTTCGCGACAGAGATTTCATGAAAATCGTTTCTCTGGCACCAGAAGTTATCTAAGCATTAAACGGCTAGTCCGCGATATATTGAACAAGCTTTACTTACGAAGCGGTTTTCATTCGCGAAAACCTGTAGGAGGTGTAACACTACAATGCCAAAACAACCGAAGAAACTGGAGTCCCACAACAATAAATTGCACGTGAAGAAAGAAGACACGGTTATCGTCATCACCGGTAAAGACAAAGGCAAAAAAGGCCGCGTACTCGCAGCTTACCCTCGTCAAAACCGCGTGCTGGTCGAAGGCGTAAACATGATCAAGAAGCATGCGAAACCTTCCCAGGCGAACCCGCAAGGGGGCATCCTCACTCAAGAGGCTGCAATCCACGTCTCCAACGTGATGCTGGTAGATCCGAAGAGCGGCCAACCGACTCGTATCGGCTACAAAGTATTGGATAACGGTAAAAAAGTCCGCGTCGCGAAAAAATCCGGCGAGGTTATCGATTAATCGTAAAGGTAAAGAAAGGAGGTAAACGAGTCTTATGGCAGCAAGAATGAAAGATCGTTTTCTGAACGAAGTAACGCCATCGTTGATTCAAAAGTTTAACTACACTACGGTTATGCAAGTTCCTAAAATCGAGAAAGTAGTTATCAACATGGGTGTTGGCGAAGCGGTTTCCAACTCCAAAGTGCTTGATACCGCCGTATCCGACCTGCAACTGATCGCTGGTCAAAAGCCGGTTATCACTCGCGCTAAAAAATCGATCGCAGGCTTCAAACTGCGTGAAAATATGCCTATCGGCGTTAAGGTAACACTGCGCGGCGAGCGCATGTACCACTTCCTCGACAAGTTGTTCAACGTTGCGCTTCCACGCGTACGTGACTTCCGCGGTGTATCGACCAAAGCCTTCGACGGCCGTGGTAACTACACACTCGGTTTGAAAGAACAACTCATTTTCCCTGAGGTTGAATACGATAAAGTGGACAAAGTCCGCGGTATGGATATCGTAATCGTAACTACAGCGAAAACTGACGAAGAATCCCGCGAATTGCTGACGCAGCTCGGCATGCCGTTCACGAAATAAATAGCTTACGATACGGGTTTCAGTGGAACCTATGGAGGTGTAAACGAAAGTGGCAAAAACTTCGATGAAGATTAAGCAGCAGCGTCCTCCGAAATTTAAGGTGCAGGCCTACACGCGCTGCGAGCGCTGCGGACGTCCCCATTCGGTATTGCGTAAATTTAAAATTTGCAGAATTTGCTTCCGCGAATTGGCATACAAAGGCCAGATTCCTGGCGTAAAGAAAGCAAGCTGGTAAAACTCAAAGTTTCGGGAAGGAGGTTTACAACACATGGTTATGTCCGATCCAATTGCAGATATGCTTACACGCATTCGCAACGCTAATGTCGTTCGTCATGAGACTGTTGAAATTCCAGCTTCGAAGATCAAGCGCGAAATCGCTGAGATCCTCAAGAAGGAAGGCTTCATCCGTGACGCTGAATATATCGAAGACAGCAAGCAAGGCATCATCCGCTTGTTCCTGAAATACGGCTCCAACAACGAGCGCGTTATTACAGGTCTGAAAAGAATCAGCAAGCCAGGTCTTCGCGTTTACGCGAAAAGCCAAGAAGTACCTCGTGTACTCGGCGGTCTGGGTATCGCAATTCTCTCGACTTCTAAAGGTGTAATGACCGACAAAGAAGCTCGTCAATCCAAAGCTGGCGGAGAGGTTATCTGCTACGTTTGGTAATATCGATTTTTAAAGAACGGAGGTGCACAACATGTCCCGTATTGGTCGCAAACCAATCACGATCCCTAGCGGAGTTAGCGTGACTTTAGACAATACATTAATTACGGTAAACGGACCGAAAGGTACGCTTAGCCGCGAGCTTCACAAAGACATGAAGGTTAGCGTTGAAGAGAGCATCATCAATGTAGAGCGTCCTTCTGACAATAAACTGCATCGTTCCCTGCATGGCACGACGCGTAGCGTCGTTCAAAATATGGTGAGCGGTGTAACTGACGGTTTTGCTAAGAATCTTGAACTCGTTGGCGTAGGTTACCGTGCGAACAAATCCGGCAACAAGCTGGTATTGAACGTAGGTTACTCTCACCCAGTTGAAATCGAGCCTGCAAACGGCATCGAATTCGATGTTCCATCGAACACGAAGATCACGGTTAAAGGTATCGACAAAGAGCTGGTTGGCGCATATGCTGCCAAAATCCGCTCCGTGCGTGAGCCAGAGCCGTATAAAGGTAAAGGTATCAAGTACGAAGGCGAACGGATCCTTCGCAAAGAAGGTAAAGCCGGTAAGAAGAAGTAAGGCAGCCTAGGCTAATGGCCTGACCTGCTTCGTCAAGAAAACCGAAAGGAGTGAAGACTCGAATGATTACTAAAGGCGATAAGAACAAAGCGCGTCTGAAAAGACATCTTCGCGTTCGTAAGAAAATTCAAGGAACGGCTGAGCGTCCACGCCTCAACATTTTCCGTTCTTCCAAACATATGTATGCGCAGCTGATCGACGACGTTACGGGAGTAACGATCGCTTCCGCTTCCACGCAAGACAAAGCACTGAAAGAAACGATCGGCAACGGCGGCAACGCTGAGGCTGCTACGAAAGTCGGTTCTTTGATTGCAGAGCGTGCGAAACAAGCAGGCGTTGAGAAGGTTGTATTTGACCGCGGCGGATACTTGTACCATGGTCGTGTAAAAGCATTGGCTGACGCTGCTCGCGAAGCAGGTCTTGATTTCTAAAACAAATCTACACATAAGGAGGTAAGGACTTGCGTATCGATCCAAACACATTGGAATTGACTGAAAAAGTCGTTCAAATCAACCGCGTAGCTAAAGTTGTAAAGGGCGGACGTCGTTTCAGCTTTAGCGCACTTGTTGTCGTAGGCGATGGCAACGGCTGGGTAGGCGCTGGAATCGGTAAAGCTTCTGAAGTACCTGATGCTATCCGTAAAGGTATCGAAGATGCTAAGAAAAACCTGATTCAAGTTCCAATCGTCGGAACAACGGTTCCTCACTTGGTAGTGGGTCACTTCGGCGCTGGTAGAGTGCTGCTGAAGCCGGCTTCCAAAGGTACAGGAGTTATTGCAGGTGGCCCGGTTCGTGCCGTGCTCGAGCTTGCAGGCGTTGGCGACATCCTGACGAAATCCCTTGGTTCTTCCAACTCCATGAACATGGTTAACGCTACCCTGGAGGGCTTACAGCGCCTGAAGCGTGCGGAAGATGTTGCTAAGCTTCGCGGTAAAACCGTAGAAGAACTTTTAGGTTAGGAGGGATAACATGGCTAAGCAATTGCAAATTACCCTCAAGCGCAGCCTGATCGGCCGACCAGAGACTCAACGTCGCACGGTTACCGCTCTCGGACT
The DNA here is from genome assembly GCF_038070315.1 of Paenibacillus filicis. NCBI lineage: Bacteria > Bacillati > Bacillota > Bacilli > Caryophanales > Paenibacillaceae > Paenibacillus > Paenibacillus filicis. The sequence continues at coordinate 44,890 of NZ_JBBPCC010000034.1, forward strand.
TCGCAAGCTTCATCAATCGGTCACGCAAGCTGACAATGCTGCAATCCGCGGCATGGTTACTCAAGTGAGCCACTTGGTAGAAGTTAAAGAAATCGAAGCGTAATGACTTAACATAAAGCTAGAGGAGGTGCAAACGATGAAATTGCATGAACTAACTTCTGCCCCAGGTTCGCGTCATTCCCGCAAGCGTGTGGGTCGCGGTGTTGGTAGCGGCATGGGTAAAACTTCGACTCGTGGTCACAAGGGTCAAAACGCTCGTTCCGGCGGCGGTGTTCGTCCTGGATTCGAGGGCGGTCAAAACCCATTGTATCGTCGCTTGCCGAAGCGTGGATTTAACAACCAGTTCCGCAAAGAGTACGCAATCGTCAACCTGACGGACTTGAACAAGTTCGAAGCAGGCACGGAAGTGACTCCGGAAGTATTGCTGGAATCCGGTATCGTTAAGAATCCACTTAGCGGCATCAAGATCCTTGGTAACGGTGAAATCACGGTTCAACTGAATGTAAAGGCGAGCAAATTCTCCCAATCTGCGGTAGAGAAGATCACAGCTGCCGGCGGTAAAACCGAGGTGATTTAATGTTCCGTACCATATCCAATATTATGAAAGTAGACGATCTGAGGAGACGGATCCTATTCACCCTTCTGGTGCTGATCGTCTACAGAATTGGTGCTTTTATTCCGGTACCTAACATCAACACAGAACTACTGAAAATGCAAGACCAGGCAACCAGCGGAGTATTCGCATTGTTGAATACTTTCTCCGGTGGTGCGCTGTTCCAGTTCTCCATCTTCGCCATGACGATCACACCGTACATTACGGCGTCGATCATCGTGCAGCTGCTGTCGATGGATGTCATCCCGACATTCACGCAGTGGGCCAAAGAAGGGGAAGTCGGCCGCAAGAAACTTAGTCAAATCACCCGATACGGAACCATCGTGCTGGGGCTTATCCAAGCGTTCAGCTTTGCGATCGGCTTTAACCGGATGGTAAACGGCTTGGTCATCAATCCGAGCTTTACGACGTATGCTTTGATTGCGATTGTGCTCACGGCTGGTACAGCATTTCTGATGTGGTTAGGGGAACAAATCACCGAGAATGGCATTGGAAATGGTATTTCCATTATCATCTTCGCGGGCATTGTCGCTGCGATTCCGACAGGCATTCGACAAATTTATCAAACTCAATTTGTGGATGCAGGCGGTGCGGTTTTCCTTAACATTATTAAGGTATTGATCATCGCTGCTGTTGTAGTCGCCTTGATTGTTGGTGTCATATTCGTCCAGCAGGGCATTCGCAAGATTCCGGTTCAGTACGCGAAACGGGTGGTCGGTCGCAAAATGTTCGGCGGTCAATCTACACATATTCCGCTTAAAGTGAACGCTGCGGGCGTCATTCCGGTCATTTTCGCACTGTCCTTACTCGTGTTTCCGCCGACCATTGCCGGCTTCTGGCGTGGAAATCCGGTTGCCGAGTGGATCATCGCGAATCTTAGCTACACGCATCCGCTAGGTATGGTACTGTACGTGCTTCTGATTATCGGATTTACGTACTTCTATACGTTTGTACAGATTAACCCTGTACAGATGGCAGAGCAGATGAAGAAGAACGGCGGATACATCCCGGGCATTCGCCCAGGTAAGAACACCGAAGTGTATTTGACCCGTGTGATGACTCGGATCACCCTTTCCGGAGCGCTGTTCTTGGCCGCGGTATCTATTGTTCCGATGATTTTCGCTGCGCTGGCTGGTTTGCCACAATCCGTGCAAATCGGCGGTACTTCCTTACTCATCGTAATCGGTGTAGGTTTGGAAACGATGAAAACCATCGAAAGCCAATTGATCAAACGCCATTACAAGGGCTTCATTAATAAATAGCATATAGGTTCTGATAGTACGCTCGCCCCGACGCCTGTGACGACCGATACTCGGCATCATTGGCGTCCAGAGGTTGACGGGACCGCCCAGGGCGGATTCCGTGAGAACTATCGGCACCTATTGTGCTGTTAGCATCGCATGATGCAAATGGGGGAGGAAGTCACGGTGAACATCATCTTTATGGGACCTCCTGGTGCAGGTAAAGGTACGCAAGCGGAACGGATCATTGAAGAGTTCCATATTCCGCATATCTCCACCGGTGATGCTTTTCGGCTTGCGATGAAGCAAGAGACACCTCTTGGTGTCGAAGCGAAGAAGTTTGTGGATCAAGGCTTGCTTGTTCCGGATGAGATCACGATCGGCATCGTACGCGACCGTTTGGCGCAAGACGATTGCACGAAGGGATTTCTGCTGGACGGCTTTCCGAGAACAATCTCCCAAGCGGAAGCGCTGGACGAAATCGCGGCTGGTTTGAATCGGAAGATCGATCATGTCATCAACCTGAGTGTAGATCGTGATTTGCTGCTTGCCCGTTTGACAGGCCGCCGGATCTGCAAATCCTGCGGTGCCACGTATCATGTCTTGTTTAACCCTCCGGCAGTTGACCAGGTCTGCGATAAATGTTCAGGTGAATTGTATCAGCGTTCGGACGACAACGAAGAGAAGGTCGGCAATCGTCTGGACGAATATATCAATAAAACCGCTCCGCTTCTGGATTACTACCGGAATCAAGGCATATTGCGTGAGGTTAACGGTGAGCAAGAAATCGATACGGTTACTGCACAAATCAGTTCACTATTGCGAGGACAAGCGGAATGATCATTTGTAAATCTGCCGCTGAATTGGAGTATATGCGCGAGGCCGGACGCATCGTTGCTGAAACGCATCGCGTGCTGCAGAAGGCCATTCAGCCCGATATTACAACCAAAGAGCTCGATCAGATCGCAGAAGATTATATTCGCAGTCAGGGCGCGATTCCATCTTTTAAAGGCTACAATGGTTTTCCTGGAAGCATCTGCGCTTCGGTCAATGATGAATTGGTTCATGGAATCCCCGGTCAGCGCAAGCTGAAGGACGGTGACATCATCAGTGTCGACATCGGTGCTCAATACAAAGGATATCATGGCGACTCCGCTTGGACGTATGGTGTAGGAACGATCTCTGAGACGGCGAGCAAACTGCTCGAGGTTACGGAGCGGTCGCTCTTCGCCGGACTTGCGGAAGCGAAACCGGACGCAAGGTTGTACACGATATCCAATGCCATTCAAAGATGTGCGGAGAGTGAAGGATTTTCGATTGTGCGGGAGTATGTAGGACATGGCATCGGTACCGAGCTCCATGAGGAGCCGCAAATTCCTAACTACGGCGTTGCCGGTCACGGACCGCGCTTGCGACCGGGTATGGTGCTTGCGATCGAACCGATGGTCAACGTGGGTGAACGATACGTCCGGACGCTTGAAGACAACTGGACGGTGGTCACGGTGGATGGCACACTGTGCGCACATTTCGAACATACCATCGCCATTACGCAGGACGGCTTCGAGATTTTGACGCTGCCGGGCTCGTAAGGCATATGGCACCAACGAATGTTCCGCAGCCCGGGCAAATCGTGAGGGTAAATCGGGGACGGGATTCCGGAAAGCTTGCCGTTATAATCGGCGTCGTAGACCAACGATACGTGCAGATCGCAGACGGCAGCAAACGGAAGTTCGATGATCCCAAGAAGAAAAGTCTACTTCATCTCCAGCTTCTTCCGGCAGTTAGCGCCGAAGTAGCCGATAGTCTCCGTGATACCGGCCGGGTAACTAATGCTAAGCTCAGACATGTTTTGATGCAGGCAGCGAGCCAATTTACGCATGATGCGCAAGAGAAAGGAGAATGACTGTGGCCAAAGAAGATGTAATTGAAGTTGAAGGTACAGTGATTGAACCCCTTCCGAATGCAATGTTCAAGGTTGAACTGGAGAACGGTCATCAAATACTTGCTCACGTATCCGGCAAAATCAGAATGCACTTTATTCGGATTCTGCCAGGTGATAAAGTAACGGTGGAGCTTTCCCCGTATGATTTGACCAGAGGCCGTATAACCTATCGTTTTAAATAGATCGTTCGTCCTATGAAGCATTAAGCACACATCTTATGATGTAGCTTCCTTCGGGAAGCCAGAATCCTTACGAGGCAGCTTTCTTACGAAAGCTTTGAGGAGGTAACCACCATGAAGGTTAGACCGTCGGTCAAACCGATTTGCGAAAAATGCAAAGTCATTCGCCGCAAAGGTAACGTTATGGTCATTTGCGAAAATCCGAAACACAAACAAAAACAAGGCTAAGGAGGTGCTGCATTCATGGCACGTATTGCTGGTGTAGACTTACCGCGTGACAAGCGCGTGATCATCGCTTTGACTTACATTTTCGGGATTGGCAACACGACTTCCGCGAAAATCGTAGCTCAAACCGGTATCAGCCCGGATACTCGCGTTCGCGATCTGACAGAGGACGAAGTGAGCAAAATCCGTGATGTCATCGACAAGACGCTGAAGGTTGAAGGTGACCTTCGTCGTGAAATCTCGCTGAACATCAAGCGCCTGATCGAAATCGGCTGCTACCGCGGTGTTCGTCATCGTCGCGGCCTGCCTGTTCGTGGTCAACGTACTAAAACTAATGCTCGTACACGTAAAGGTCCTCGTCGTACGGTAGCTAATAAGAAAAAATAGTAAAGGAGGGTAATGTTACATGGCTAAACCAAAAAAAGTCGTTCGTACTAAACGTCGCGACCGGAAAAATATCGACAGCGGAGTGGCTCATATCCGTTCTACGTTCAACAACACGATTGTTACCATCACAGATCCGCATGGTAATGCAATCTCTTGGGCAAGCGCAGGTAACCTGGGCTTCAAGGGTTCCCGTAAAAGCACGCCGTTCGCTGCTCAAATGGCAGCTGAATCCGCAGCTAAAGCTGCAATGGAGCATGGCATGAAAGTGGTTGAAGTTATGGTTAAAGGACCGGGCGCAGGCCGTGAGGCAGCTATCCGTTCTTTGCAAGCAGCAGGTTTGGAAGTAAACCTGATTAAAGACGTGACTCCGATTCCTCATAACGGTTGCCGTCCTCCAAAGCGTCGTCGTGTATAGTTCAGGATTGCTAAGCCCAGTGGTATAAATATCCAAATGGTGTCTATACTATTTGGATAGGCATACTGCGCGTTTTATACGTCTTACGTTATCCAGAATGAAACGACGTTTGAAGGAGGGTTTACAATGATCGAAATCGAAAAGCCGAAAATAGAAACCGTATCATTAAGCGAAGATGGCACGTACGGCAAATTTGTCGTAGAGCCTTTGGAAAGAGGCTACGGAACTACGCTCGGCAACTCGTTACGCAGAATCTTACTGTCTTCCCTTCCGGGTGCGGCAGTAACATCCGTTCAAATCGACGGCGTCCTGCACGAGTTCTCAACGGTTCCAGGTGTCATGGAAGATGTTACGGAAATCATCCTGAACCTGAAAGGTCTCTCACTGAAAATTCATTCCGATGAAGAGAAAGTGCTGGAGATCGATGCAGAGGGTGAAGGGGCTGTTGTGGCTGGCGATATTCGCGGCGATAGCGATGTGGAGATTTTAAACCCGGATCTGCACATTGCTACGCTGTCCTCCGACTCCAGACTTCACATGAGAATTCATGCGAACCGTGGACGGGGATATGTATCGGCAGACAAGAACAAAAGAGAGGATCAGCCGATCGGCGTGATTCCGATCGATTCGATCTACACTCCTATTACTCGTGTCAATTACAGTGTTGAGAATACCCGCGTAGGGCAAGTCACGAACTATGACAAGCTTACGCTTGAAGTATGGTCCGACGGCAGCATTCGTCCTGAAGAAGCCGTTAGCTTGGGCGCTAAAATCCTGACGGAGCATCTGCTGCTCTTCGTCGGTCTGACCGATGAAGCGAAGGATGCCGAGATTATGGTAGAGAAGGAAGAAGACAAGAAGGAGAAAGTGCTCGAGATGACCATCGAAGAGCTCGACCTCTCCGTACGTTCTTACAACTGTCTCAAGCGTGCAGGCATCAATACGGTTCAGGAATTGATTACGAAAACGGAAGAAGATATGATGAAGGTCCGCAACCTGGGACGCAAATCTCTCGAAGAAGTACAAGAAAAGCTCGAAGAGCTGGGTCTTGGACTTCGCATGGAAGACTAGCACCCGAGAAGGACTTTCCACCATCAAGAAGAAGGAGGTTGCTCACATGGCTGCTTACAAAAAGTTAAATCGTGACTCCAGTTCGCGTAAGGCACTGTTCCGCGACCTGGTAACCGACTTGTTTATACACGAACGTATTCAAACGACAGAAGCGAAAGCGAAAGAACTTCGTTCGATCGCTGAGAAGCTGATTACTCTCGCTAAGCGCGGAGATCTGCATGCTCGCCGCCAAGTGGCTTCGTTTGTTCGTCGTGAACAAGCTAATGAAAACCAAGATGCGATTCAAAAACTTTTCTCTGATTTGGCTCCTCGTTACGCAGAGCGTCAAGGCGGATACACACGTATCCTGAAACTTGGCCCGCGTCGCGGTGATGCTGCGCCTATGGTTTACCTGGAACTCGTAGACCGCGCTTAAGAGATAAAGGATGGGAAAGGGTGGACGGGATCTTTTTGATTCTGATGAAACCCTTTTTTTGTATGCAGGAAACGGGTTAGGTTGATGGTTGCGGAGGGCAGCCCGTGAGAAATATATGTATAACCGTGAGCTACGACGGTGCCGGGTATAACGGCTTCCAGGTACAGCCCGGTCTGAATACCGTGCAGCATCAGCTGGAACAGGCGATTCGCTGGTTGACTGGGGAAGAGGTTAAGATCCATGCTTCCGGACGAACCGATGCCGGCGTGCATGCTCGCGGTCAAGTGTTTCACTTCCATACGGGCTCCAAGATTCCTGTTACCCGCTGGGGCATGGCGCTGAACGGCAGGCTTCCTCATGATATCAGGATCTGGGATGTCAGAGAAGTTCCGCTCGAGTTTCACTCGCGGCGCTGGGCCAAGCGCAAGACCTACCGCTATGCGATCCGCTGTGGCAAGATTTTCGATCCGATGACCCGGCATATGGAATTTTACCATCCGCCCTCTCTGGACCTCGACGCGATGCGTGAGGCCTTGTCTTATGTGGAGGGAGAGCACGACTTCACGTCGTTCTGCTCCGTCCGTACGAAGGCTGTGAGCCATGTGCGCACCATATACGAGGCCAGGCTGGATTGTGCATGGACCGATGAGCACTTGCGCTCAAGCGTCATTCATATTTACCTGACGGGCAATGGATTTTTATACAATATGGTACGGATCATCGTCGGCACCTTGCTGCAGATTGGAGAAGGCAAGCGTAAGGCCTCAGATATGAAGCGAATCTTGGAGGCTCAGGACCGGGGAGCTGCAGGACCGACGGCCATGGCACATGGCCTGACGCTCTGGGAAGTTTTTTATGAAGAAGCGCCGCCTACTACTTGATTATATAGGGAATTTGTAGTATGATTATCAATGGTGTTTCTGACTGGCTATCCCACGGCCCCGGGTCTGAAAACCATTGGATTGTTGATTAATGATCATGGATGAAGATAGATCTAGGAGGAACATTTACATGCGTACCACATATATGGCGAAGCCAAATGAAGTTGAACGCAAATGGTACATCATCGATGCTACCGATAAAACGCTTGGCCGTCTTGCGAGTGAAGCAGCAGCTATCCTGCGCGGCAAGCACAAACCTGAATTTACTCCACATGTTGACACTGGCGATTTCGTTATCGTGATCAACGCTGAGAAAATTCACCTGACTGGTAAAAAACTGCAAAATAAAAAATACTATCGTCACTCCCTGTATCCGGGCGGTCTCAAAGTCGCTACGGCTCAAGAGCTCTTGAACACAAAACCAGAGCGCGTGCTGGAGTTTGCGATCCACGGGATGCTTCCTAAGACTCGTCTGGGCAACCGTCTGAAAACGAAACTTAATGTATACGCTGGTTCGGAACATCCGCATCAAGCACAACAACCTGTAGTTTGGGAACTTCGCGGTTAATAAAGGGAGGACTGTCTTGTGGCACAAGTACAATATTATGGCACCGGCCGTCGTAAGCATTCGGTAGCACGTGTACGTTTGGTACCGGGTGAAGGCCGTATCGTTATCAATAAACGCGAGTTGGACGAATACTTCGGTCTTGAGACTTTGAAGCTGATCGTTAAACAACCGCTTAACCTGACTGAAACGCTGTCCAAGTACGATGTTCTCGTTCTTGCACATGGCGGCGGTATTTCCGGACAAGCCGGAGCTATCCGTCACGGAATTTCCCGTGCTCTGCTCAAAGCAGATCCAGAATTCCGCGGCGCTCTGAAAAGAGCAGGCTTCCTGACTCGTGACCCTCGTATGAAAGAGCGTAAGAAGTACGGCTTGAAAGCCGCTCGTCGCGCTCCACAATTCTCGAAGCGTTAAGATTCGGGTATACATGCAAAACCTCTTTGTTCCCTTATGGGAGCGAAGAGGTTTTTTTGTTTTGTGCATCACCATCTGGGCCATCGACCCATAAACTAACAGAATAGACTTCATAAATTTAAATTGACAAAAAGTCCGTATTATTTATAATTGTAAATAAATGATATAAAACTTATGACAATACTCGGAAATAAAAACGGGAGGCGTTAGCCAGTATGAATTTATTTGAGAAAGAAGCCCTGATTACGCAAGCGGCCGAAGAATTCGAACATAAGACTCCTGAAGAACTTTTATCCTGGGCGGTAGAAAGATTCCCGAATATTACACTTGCCTGTAGTTTCGGGGCTGAAGACGTTGTATTAGTCGACATGCTCCAGAAGGTAAGCCCCAAATCCGACATTTTCTACTTGGATACCAACGTACATTTTCAAGAAACATACGAGACCCGAGATCGCCTGCAGCAGCACTATGGACTGGAGTTCGTACATGTACTGCCGAAGCTCACACTGGAGGAGCAAGCGTCCGCACATGGCGAGGAACTGTGGAAGTCTAATCCTACCCAGTGCTGCAACATCCGTAAAGTTGATCCACTAACAGATATCCTGAGCAATTACGATGCCTGGATTACAGGGATTCGCCGCGATCAGGCGCCTACTCGTGCCAATGCCAAAAAGGTGGAGTACGATGTGAAATTTGGCTTGGTGAAATTCAATCCGCTGGCTGATTGGTCGACCGAAGATGTCTGGAACTATATTCGCGCTAACAACATCATTTATAACCCGCTGCATGACCGTAATTTCCCAAGCATCGGCTGTGAGCACTGCACGCGTCCGGTGGCAGCCGGGGAAGACCCTCGTGCAGGACGCTGGGCCGGCTTCGAGAAGACGGAGTGCGGACTTCACAAGTAAGACCCTGAGTCCCTTAGACCACAGCACAGGCTAGGAGGAAGCGGAAACCATGGGTGTATCGATTCAACCGCACGGAGGCACATTAATTAACCGTGTTGTCGAGGGTGCAGAGCGTGAGCAATTAGTGAGCCGCGCGGCAGGACTTTATCAGCTCCGCATCAATACGTGGGCGATTTCGGATCTGGATCTGATCGGAGTAGGCGCATTTTCGCCTCTGACTGGCTTTATGGGAGAAGAAGATTACCGCTCTGTCGTCGAGCGTATGCGTCTTGCAGACGGTACGGTTTGGAGCATACCGATTACATTGGGAGTTCAGGAAGTGCAAGCGGCCGAGCTGAAGCTCGGTCAGGAGATTGCCCTTGTTGGCGAGAATGACGGTATTGTCTACGGTATTCTGACTTTGGAGAGTATCTATAAGGTCGATCAGAAGCATGAGGCTGTCCAAGTTTTCAAAACAGGTGAGCTGGCTCATCCGGGGGTTCAGAAGCTCTTCACGAAGCCTTCTACGTATCTTGGCGGTCCGATCCAGGTGCTGAGCCGTCCGAAGCCGGAGAAATTCGAGGAGTTTTATTTTGACCCTGTCCAGACACGCCGAATTTTCGCGGAGAAGGGCTGGAGAACGGTTGTAGGCTTCCAGACGCGCAACCCGGTGCACCGAGCCCATGAGTATATTCAGAAGAGCGCCATGGAGATCGTGGACGGACTATTCCTGAATCCGTTGGTCGGGGAAACGAAGTCCGATGATATTTACGCTGATGTACGGATGAAGAGCTATCTGGTCCTTCTGGAGAATTATTACCCCGAAGACCGGGTATTCCTGGGTGTGTTTCCTGCGGCGATGCGCTATGCGGGCCCAAGAGAAGCGATCTTCCACGCTATGGTCCGTAAAAATTATGGCTGCTCCCACTTTATCGTCGGCCGTGATCATGCGGGCGTAGGCGATTACTACGGTACTTACGAAGCACAGGAAATCTTCAGCAACTTTACGGCCGAAGAGCTGGGGATTACTCCGTTGTTCTTCGAGCACAGCTTCTACTGCACGAAGTGCGGCAATATGGCTTCCAGCAAAACTTGCCCGCACCCGTCCTCCGATCATATGCATCTGTCCGGCACCAAGGTACGTGCGCTCCTGCGTGACGGGCAATGTCCGCCGCCGCAATTTACCCGTCCGGAAGTGGCGGAAGTGCTTATCGAAGGCATGAAAGAGCCTGAGTATCAGGTATAACCATAAGGTATAAAGCGCCACCTCGTCCCATATAGATGATAAGGAGTCTATGCGGATGCGAGGTGGATTTTTCATGTTCGGAAGAAGAAGGGTCGTGGTATGGCTTACGATGCACAGCTGGCTGAAGATCATCATGTCGGCGCTGCTCGTGGCTTTGATGGTATTCATGTTCACTTACGAGCTGCCGGCGACTCGGACGTGGTCCTACTGGACGACGCCTCTATCAGGGAAGATCATCGCGCTCGACCCGGGACATGGAGGTCCTGACGGCGGAGCCAGCAGTAAGGAAGGTGTGGTCGAGAAGAATATCAATCTCGCCATCGCCCTGCAGCTCAGAGACTATCTTCAGCAGGCAGGTGCTCTCGTCATTATGACCCGGGAGGATGATCGCGACCTGGCTGATTCGTCCACCAAGAGCTACAGCAGGCGGAAAACGGAAGACTTATTGAAGAGAGCGGAGCTTGTGTCTCAGCAGAAAGCGGACATGCTGATCAGCATTCATCTGAATTCGATTCCATCTGCCAAATGGTCCGGTGCCCAAACGTTTTTTTACCCGAATCATGCGTCGAATCAGACGCTCGCTACTTTAATCCAGGAAGAAGTAAAAAGCAATCTGAAAAATACCGACCGTGTTGCCAAGCAGGCGGACAAAGAAATCTATCTATTAAAGGCCATGAAAATTCCAAGCGCCCTCGTAGAGGTCGGCTTCTTGTCGAATCCTGCCGAGGCCCGACTGCTTCAAGACTCGGGTTACCAGAAGAAGGTGGCTGCATCCGTCTATCAGGGTATTCTTCGTTACTATTCCGGCGAAAAAGTGGGTGGCAGTTGAAATTGTGGTATACTAACGTATGTAGCATATATCATTCCACTTTGAAAGAACGTCTGAGGTGACAAGGTGCTGACGAGAGAACAATTACTAGCTTCGCTAAGCGAGATTCAGGATCCTGCATTCGGTCTCGGGCTTGTCGAGTTGAATTTTATCCGGGACATGATGATTAAAGAGTCCCAAGTATCGGTAACGGTATTGCTTTCATCCGAAGAGGAGGAGTATAAGTCCGGACTCCAGCAGTTGATTACTAAGCGCTTCGAGCAGCAGGGTGCATCCAGCGTGCATGTGCGTTTCCGCGTGTTATCGGATTATGAACGTTCGGAAGCACAGCGCAAGCAGGAATCGGTGCCAGCTGAGGACACATCCCGTCCGGAGATGACCAACCAGCAGGCGGCTTCTACAGCGGCTCGCAGCGTGTTGGACCCCGAATCCGGGGTTTCGTTCATTGCGGTAGCCAGCGGTAAGGGTGGCGTCGGTAAATCCACGGTAACGGTCAATTTGGCCGTAGCGCTCGCCCGATTGGGGAAAAAGGTCGGTCTTGTGGACGCGGATATCTACGGCTTTAGTGTTCCGGATATGATGGGGATCGAAGAACGTCCTCAGCTTGTGGACAACCGTATTATCCCGGTTGAGCGGTTCGGGGTAAAGGTGATCTCTATGGGATTCTTTGTCGAAGAGAATACGCCTGTCATCTGGCGCGGACCTATGCTGGGCAAGATGCTCCGCAACTTCTTTAACGAAGTCGAGTGGGGCGAATTAGACTATCTGCTCCTGGATCTTCCTCCTGGCACAGGTGATGTTGCTCTGGATGTGCATCAGATGATTCCGCAAAGCAAAGAAATCATCGTAACGACTCCCCATGCGACGGCTGCTTTCGTTGCTGCCCGGGCAGGAGCCATGGCTATTCATACGGATCATCAGATTCTGGGAATCGTCGAAAACATGTCGTATTATGCCTGTAGCGCATGTGGACAGAAGGATTATGTGTTTGGCCGCGGCGGTGGAGCCAAGCTGGCTGAAGAATTGCATGCCCCGCTGCTGGCACAGATACCTCTTGGCGTTCCAGATAATCATGTCGCTGAGCACGATTACTCCCCGTCCGTTTATAAAGCAGAATCAGAAACCGGCAAGATCTACCTCGAGGTTGCCGAGCGGATCTCCGTCCAACTGCGAAAAGGATCGGCTTCATAGCCGATCCTTTATTTTTGCCTTCGAAAACGAAAAGATCCTATTTTCCTTCCTGATCGCCTTCACCTTCTTGATCCGAACCGCTATCCCCACTGCCTTTCTTTTGTCCGTTCTGTCCCTCTTCTTTTCCTTGCCCGCCTTGTCCACCTTGCTGTCCTTGCTGCTTGGGCATGGATTCTTCCTGAAGCACTTTTTTCATTAGCTCCATGAGCTCCAATCTGAACAACGGGCTTTGCAGCGACTCCTGAATGACCGTTTTCATTTGCGTCCGGTAAGGCGTTGTTTTCATCGTATCCAGTAGCAGCGTTTCGAAATCTGGACTTTTCATCGCGTCCATCATTTGCTTCTGGTATTCAGGATCCTTCATCAGGTCCTTCTGAATTTTTTTAGTATCCTTTTCGATCGCCTTAGCAAACTGCCCTGCGAATTTAGGATCTGTAATCATTTTTTGTAGAAATTTAGTCTGATCGGTGTCGACCAGCACATCCTTGACAGCCAATTGCAGCTGTTGCGTATCGCCGGCAGACAGAAGCTGCAGCTTGCTGTTCTCATGAATGGTCGCTTCCTGTATGGCTACCCGCCCATCTTCGGTCTTCAAAATATCCAATACCATGGATTTCATGTCCTTGTAATTGGTGCCGCTACCGCTGCTTGAAGCTTGAGTATCCGAGCCGCACGCCGATAACAGACCGGCGATCAAGATGACGGGTATGAGCAATCGGCTTCGTTGCGTTCTCATCCGTTCAGGCTCCCTTCGTTAATGTTGAGCTTAGTATGAGCAACGCCCGAATCAATTAACACAAAAGTCGTTAGCATTTTATTGTGAACGTTGGTACAATTAACTGTTGATACGACTTGTAATGGAGGGTTAAGCGCAGTGACACTTAGAAAATGGTTTTATTTATTCTGGACAACCTTAGTTATTGGCGCTGTGGTCGGAACTGTGACGGGGCTCGTTATGCAGCTGACTGACCAGGAAGCGGTTCGTACTGGCAAAGCAGTCGGCTTCAATTTGGTCACTTCGTTGCTTGGAGGCGGCACGATTAGCGTACTCAGCCAAATGGGCTTTTTCGCCTATCTGATTGTCCGTTATATCTTCATGGGCATGATTCCAAAAAAATGGATCTGGGACTACCTGCAAATTATCGTGATCGTCATCGTCCTGTTCGATCTGGTTTATCTGCGCTATACCGGAGCGGAAGGGGCGGCGGCATTTGCTCCTTATTTGACACTGCCTGTAGCCATCCTGGTCTTCGGCGGAATTATTGCTTGGTTGAAGGTCAAGTGGACGAATAAATCGGCCCTGATTCCAACCTTGTTCTTCATGATTGCCGTTAGTTCGATTGAAGCGCTGCCTTCGATTAGGCTCGACAATGCAGCCTCCACCATCTTTATGATGTTACCGCTGCTGGCTTGCAATGCCTGGCAAATCTTGATTTTACAAAAAGTTCTCGGCACAGAAAAAGAGCCGATCTAACGGCTCCCGATCTCCTGATTCCTTATCTGGCTACAGATTTTGTTTGAATGTACGATCCTCGACAGGCGGTTTATTATCGACATGCGCCTGCTTCATCAACTGACTAACACTGACGAACTCGTATCCTTGACTGCGCAGTTTGTCAATAATAATTGGCAACGCTTCGTGTGTTTGCTTGCAGGAATCACTGGCATGCAGCAATACGATGTCACCCGGATGAGCCTTGCTTACGACACGGTTGACAATGCTCTCGACACCGGGATTTTTCCAATCCAAGGAGTCGGTGTCCCACTGGATCACCGAGTAATTCAATTCGCTGGCTATGCGCAGCACTCGTTTGTCGAAGTCTCCATTAGGCAGACGAAGCAGGTTCGGTGCCGTTCCCGTTGTATCCGTTAGAATGGTGTGTGCCGTCTTGATCTGCGTACGGATCTCATCATCGTTCAAGCTGCTGTAATTCACATGCTTATGGCCGTGGCTCCCGATCTCCCAGCCGCTCTTCGCAATGCGCTTAACCAGGTCAGGGTGGGTTTCACTCCACGGCGAGGACAGAAAGAAGGTGGCGTTCTTCACGCCTTTGTCTTCCAGTACCTTGAGAATAGGCTCTGTCCTTGTGTCCCCCCAGCTAATGTCGAAGGTGAGTGCAATGACTTTCTTTTCCGTCGATACATTGTAAACGGCCGCGGGCTCGTTATGGGAGAAGACCGTGACATTACCCCTTTCGGAATAGACGATACCCGCTGCAAAAACGACTGCTACGCAAATAATCAGGGCCTGCTTTAGCTTTTTTCCGTTCATGACATAAAAAAAGTTCACAAGATAGCCTCCTTTGCCCGTCACGTTCGAAAGGCTTGTTTACATGCTTGTTAGTAAATGTATGCTCGTACCAATAACTTATGACGATATGGAGGGATATGGAATGAAGTTAAGAGACGCATGGGAACAGCTGAAATTGATCAAGCATTACATCATAGCTGCTGCGTTGGTATTTGTGGTTGCCATATTCCTGGGGGCGAGCGAGCCTGAGCGCTACCGGTGGATGATTAATCTTCAATTGGAGGCACTGGATAAACTGAAGCAGGATGTTGTCAATGAACCCAATATGCAATGGTCATTGTTCTGGGTCATTTTTCTGAATAATACCAAGGTGTCGCTTCAGGTCATTTTGTCCGGCTTGTTTTTCGGCATTCCACCTCTGTTTCTACTCGTATCTAACGGGATCTTGCTGGGCTACGCCGGAGCGGTAGGAGCCGATAAGGATTCGCTGTTTTCTGTACTGAAGGGGATACTGCCGCATGGCATTCTGGAGCTGCCGGCGATCGTTATGGCATGTGCACTGAGCTTGCGCCTAGGGGTATTGTTTAGCAAATGGCTGATTTCACTGCCAAGTCCGACTCGGTCGAAGATTGTCGTACAGCATTTGAAGGTGTATTTGAAGTCGCTTGTGCCGCTATGTTTGTTGCTGGTGGTGACCTTGTTTATTGCTGCGATTATTGAAAGCACGATTACCTTATGGATTGTTCAGAATTAAAAATTGTTTCGATCCGCTCATAAAAATGCCAAAAACTGTGCATAACAGTAAAGCGAGTAAGTCGGCTTTGGCGTTCAGGTATGCAGAGACAGGCGCCGACCTCCATGGATGGAGTGGAGGGCCTTACGTCTTGCATGCCTTTTTGTATTCCACGATATATTCGAATTCCGAAAGGGGCCGTACTCTAGACATGCTAGGATTTTTATTCAATGAACGGGAATGCAGAGAGCTGGACTATGTTTTGCGCAAGGAATTGGATGAAATGCTCTTCGATCTGAATGATAAACGAATCGACTCCGACATTAAAACGGCCATCGAATCCCGCTACCGGATCATCTTCCGGATGTACGCCAGGCTTGCTTCCCCCAAAGAAATCTCGAGATATGCCAGGAATCGCATGTATCATTAAAAAAAATGAAATAAACGCTTGACTTACCCTGCGGATATATGTTAATTTATAACTCGTTCTCCTAAAGAGGACAGCTTGTATCACACCGCTGATTGAGCGGGCCCAAAAAATAATGCTTGCATTAAAGTAGGCAAGTGTGGTACATTATAAAAGTCGCCGATAAACACGGTGACAATAAACGACAAAGAAGGAAATGCTTAATAAGCGTGTCTTTGTTGGAGAAATTGCCCTTTGAAAACTGAACAACGAGTGAGTGTTAAAATAGAGAATGAAAATTCTCGCTAGCATTACTTTTGAGCAAGTCAAACACCTTAATGGAGAGTTTGATCCTGGCTCAGGACGAACGCTGGCGGCGTGCCTAATACATGCAAGTCGAGCGGACTTAT
>NZ_JBBPCC010000035.1:0-56327 GCF_038070315.1 Paenibacillus filicis
GGCCTTCACCGATTCTGGATAATGCTTAAACGTTTGTCCCTTGATCGCCATAAAAAATGCACCCCCTAGAATTTCATCGGCTAAACCCAGGGGTTTTTCCAATGTCTATTCTAAGGGGTGCACATCAGGGCTCTTTGGGGGCTTTAACATCCATCAAGGTTTCATTTCAACTTTGATCTGATCGGGCCTGATGCCCAGCTCCTGAATCGCTTTGTCGACGATCGTCACCGCCTGACTCGGTACCAGTTTTGTCGCCTGTACGGTAATCTTCCATTTGGACGCATCCTGCGTGACGATGGCTTGAGGGAAGTCCTTCATCAGACTTTCCTCGAGGCTGTCCACCCTATCCTGCGTGTCTTGCAGCTTGGCGAGCTCTTCCTGAGCCTTGGCTGCTTCTTCCTTGGTTTTATTCTTATCCAGGGCAATGGTCATCAGTGCCTCCACTTGCTTAGACAGCTCATCATGGCGCTTCATCTGTGCAGTCAGGAAGTAGTCTGTGCCGGACGTGGCTTTTGCGGCGCCTTGCACATTTTGTAGCGCCTGGGCATCTGTTGTCGAGTCGGATTTCTCTGTTTTCGACACCGGCTGAGCCGCTTTGTCGCCCGCTGCCGCGGATTTACTAGATTTGGCTGCGTCCGTGGCCCCCGCCGGAGTCTCGGCTTTCGCACTGCCCGCCTTCGGATCGGCTGCCTTTGGATCGGTTGCTTTCGGGTCGGTTGCTTTGGCGGTTGTCTTGTTGTCTGCATGGCCCGAAACGGCCTTGGCGTCGCTGCCTGCGGGATGGCTGACATCGGACTGGCCGGTGTTCACCACGATCTCATTGGTCTTGATCCCCGTAGCCGAAGTGGCTACGTCCAGTTCCTTGACATCCTCCGTGAACAAGTAATAGGCGGACAGGACCACCATCAAGCTCAGCATGGACACCAGCCAGATCGTTTGTTTTTTGGAATTCATGGAATATTCCTCCTCATAATTGTGTTCATGGTTCGGCTCTATTGCTTGCGGGGCAGGATGGATATCCGGTGCGCCGGTACGTCCAATCCCCGTTCCACCGCCTCGATCATCATCTTCTTGACGGTCAGGTTATCCGCTCCCTTGGCTACGACCAGCACCCCTCGGATTTTCGGTTTTATCGTCTTCACGATCAGCGGCTGCTTCCCGTTGCCCCCGGCCTCGTAGATGACGACCTCGCCGCTTCGGCTCACATCGGTAATATGCCGGGTAGCCCCGTGCTGATCCTTCTCATCGGTCACCTGTTGAGTCTCCTTCATATTTCGTTCCGTCTGAATTTCTTCCGTCGATTCGATCGTCACCAGCACCTCCACCTCGCCGACGCCAACGATCTGGGTCAACATCTCGCGGAGCTTGGTCTGGTAGGCTTCCTCATACTCCCGGAAGCTCGTCTGTTCCTTGCTGGCGCTGCCGAACACCGCGCTCGACTTGGCCTCCGGAGAGGCGCGGCCCGAGCCTGCCGGGTCGATATCCTTCACCGTGAGGAAGGAATTGATAATCATACAGGCGGCTCCAGCCAGGCCGAGCAGCAGCAGCCAGCGGACGGCCTGAACCCGCTTGGGTCCGCCCGGACCGCCGTCCAGCCAGGCCAGCCAACGGTTTTTCTTCGGATTTTCCTCCATCGCCTCACCTCCCCGGGGCCGGTTCTATGGTCAGCTCGATTTGTTCCTCGCGGAGCGCCCACTCCTGCTCCAGCATGTGTATAATTTTCGTCTTCGTTTGCAGCAAGGCCGGGGAATCCTTGTCGTTTTTTGGCGCAGTCTTGTCCGGTTTCCCGGCAGCAGCGGCTGCAGAACCGATATGCACATCCGCTGGCGGCTCGACGGGTCTCATAGGCTCTATGGGGCTCATCGTCTCGACGGATGAACCGACTCCGCCGCCATAGACTCGCTGTACCGCAGCTGGCTGGGGCTTAACCGCTTCAGCCAGCACTGTGACCTTGCGGATCACCGCTTGGCCTTGTCCGTCCGTTTCCGTGTCCACCTGGACGCTGCGCACGCTGACCTGGGCGTTCTGCTCAATCTGGCGCTTCATCAGCTCGCCTGCCTTCTGCCGGGCCAGCCGGTTCGCCGTCTCCTGCTGCCGATCCTGCAGCGCCTGCCCCCGCTGCCGGATCGCTTCCAGCGATTCCATGCCGCCATTCACTTGCACAGCCTCGGGCCGCAGCAGTGCTGCCGTGAGCCTTTCCTCAATCGAGGAGTCAGGCCGGAGCAAGGTCAGGAGCGGCTGCAGCAGCGTCATCAGCAGAAATAAGCTCATAACCGTCTTCACATAGCGCTGCATCGACCGGTTCGGCAGCAGCAGATCGACGAAGGTGGCGATCAGAATGACGAGCACGACCGATTTTAGCCACTCACTCAAAAATTCCACGCCGCACCTCCTGTCGCTTCGCCCGGACCGTTAACGCATCATGACGGATACATTGCCGGCTGCGATCATAATCGTGATCGCCAGAAAAAACATCAGACCCACGACCGCCAAGGCGGCAAATACATAGATCATGCTCTTGCCGATCGTCTCGAGACAAGCAATGATCGGATTGTCTCCAAGCGGCTGCATCACGGCAGCAGAGATGTTATATATGAAGGCTAACGCCATTATTTTCAGCGCCGGAAAGGCACATAACACCATAATGACAACAACGCCTGCCAGACCGACTGCGTTCTTCACGAGCAGCGATGCGCCGATAACGGTTTCCGAAGCATCGGAGAACAGCCTGCCCACGACCGGGACGAAATTACCCGCAATATACTTGGCCGTCCGGATGGTCACGCCGTCGGCCACCGCCCCCGTAGCACCCTGAACCGAGATCACGCCCAGGAAGACGGTAATGAAGATGCCTAGGCAGGCCAGGCTGACTGTTCGGAGCAGATTCGCGAGCTGCGTCACCTTGTATTTGTCTGACAAGCCGCTGACGATGTGCAGGATGGCCGAGAAGAACAAGAGCGGGAAGACGACCAGATGGACGGCGGTTCCCACCGCATGCACCATGAACACGATCAGCGGATGGAGCACCGTGACCGACACCGCATTCCCCATCGAAGCGAGCAGCGTAAGCAGCAGAGGGACGACGGCGATCATGAAGTGGATCATATCGGTAATGGCCGACTTGGCGTAGCCGATGGCGACGTTAAAGCTGTTCACTGCAATGATCATCAGCACGAGAAACGAGATCGCGTAAGCGATTTTGCTGACGGCGTTTTTCTCGAACGAGCTCTGCAGCGTCTCCAGCAGCATGCTGAATACCGTAAGCACGACGATGGATACGAGCAGCTTGCCGTTATAGATCAGCTCATGGAAAAAATACTTGAATAGAGCGGCGAATAGAGTTCCGATGCCGAATTCCTTGGCCCCCAACAGCAAATCCATGAAAGTCGGAGCCCGGCTGTCGGGAAAGTATCCGCCGTACTGCTGCATCAGGCTGCTCCAGAACTGCTCCACCTGGTCGAGCGGCAGCCGTTCGGCCTGCTGGCGCACCAGCTCCTCCACCGGTGCAGAGGCCTGTACGGCTGTTCCGCAGCCCATGCCTGCGCTGCATCCGATTCCGGCATCGCCTCCGAGGAAGAACACCACAACCAGCGCGGCTGCAATCATCCACCGTTCCAGCCCCATCCAATCTACCCGGCCGCGGGTCCCGCCCCGATCGAGACGCGTCCAGCGCACCAGCGGCAATTCATCTGCCGGCTTGCTACGTATAGGGTGCGACATCTGCTTCAACTCCCGGTTCAGCTTCCGGCTGTTCTTCTGCGCAACCGTTCCATGCCGCGCATCTTCCCGATTAACGGCTCCACGCCTAGGCCGGCAGCAGCTTAACGACTGTTTCGATAATGACGGATACGATGGGGATAGCCATCACCATAATCAGGATTTTACCTGCCAGCTCGATCTTGGCGGCTACCGACTCCTGGCCGGCATCGCGGACGATCTGGGCGCCGAATTCGGCGATATAGGCGATCCCGATGATTTTGAGAATTGTTTTGAGAAAGATGACATTAATATCTGCCTTGGTGGCCAGATCCTCCAGTACCTGGATCACGGCCGAAATTTTACCGATCAGAAACAGGAAGATGACAATTCCCGTAAAGGTCGTCAGCAGAAAGGCAAACATCGGCTTCTGCTCTTTGATGACCAGGACCAGCACGGTCGTAAGGAGCCCCAGTCCTACAATCTGAATGATTTCCACCGGCCGCACCCGCCCCGCCGCCTGAGCTTACGCTTCCTTATTGGAAGAGAAAGATCGTTTTGATTTCCTGAAAAAGACTGTTCAACAAACGGACAACCATGAACATCACCACGACGAATCCGATCAGCGTGACCCATTGGGCCATGTCCTCCTTGCCCATCTGCTTCAGCACCGTGTGTATCATGGCGATAATGATGCCGATCCCGGCAATCTGAAATATCGCATTCACATCCACATTCATGAGAGGCACCCCATCCTTAGAACCCTATAAGCCGGACATGGCTAGTACATCAATACGACGACCAGCGCCCCCATCAGCAGACCGAGGCTCTTCCACATGCGCTCATACCGCTGCTGCTCTGCCCTGGCTTCCTCTTCTTGTCCCAAGAGCTGATTGACGGCCAGCCGCAGATGTTTGACCTGATCCTCTCTGTCCGTCAGTCCCAGCGTGGCGCCGAATTGCAGCAGCACTTCCTTCTCTCCCTGCTTCAGAGACAAGTTCCGCCACGACGCATTCAGCGTCTCCCGCCAGATCAGCTGCACCGACCTACCCTCGGAGCGATGAAGCTCTCCTGCGGTACGCGTGAACAGCAGCCCGACCTCGGTGGCGCAGGATTGTCCCGTTGACTGCAGAGCGGCCGGCAGGGGGGTGAAGCCATAGACGATCTCGGTTTCTAGACGCTGCAGAAGTCTGATGGCATCTCCGATCTGCCGGGGACGTCTGGCGAACTGCGATGCCTGGTAGAAGCCCAGCAGCGTACCGGCCAGTAAAATCATGCCTGCTCCAAGCAGCTTGATCATGACGGGCTCCCTCTTCGCCTGAGACTGCTCCGGTGAAGCCGTCTCATAAGCTTGACCCTCCCCGCAGCGCCAGGCGTTCATCTAGCCGCCGTCCCCCGGCGTCATAGACAGCGGAGACGGGTCCAGGCACTGACTCCTGGGGAGCCGGAGACAGCACCACATAGCGCTCGAATACGCCTTCTTCAATCAGATCCTTCAGAATTGGCCGGCGCCTCACATCCTCCACATCCCGGCCATGGGCGGTAGCAATGACGCTGATGCCCGCATGCAGCGCCTCGTGCAGCGCCGCCGCGTCCTCGGCCCGTCCGATTTCATCGGCAATCAGCACCTCCGGCGACATCGAGCGGATCATCATCATCATCCCTTCCGCCTTCGGGCAGCCGTCCAGCACATCGGTCCGCGGTCCGACATCAAAGCTCGGCACCCCCCGAACGCAAGCCGCGATCTCGGACCGCTCATCGACGATGCCGACCTTATAGACTCTGCGGAACGGCGCACCCCCCTCCCATCCCGCTGCAGCCTCTGCCGCTTCACCTCCGCTTAGCAGGCGGGCGATGTCGCGGATCAGCGTCGTCTTCCCGAGCTGCGGAGGCGAAACGATAAGTGTCCGGTATACTTGTCCATGCCTCTGATCGATCAGATAGGGCAAGACCAGCCTCCCGGCCTGCTTCCATTCACGGGCGATCCGGATGTTGAAGCCGCTGACTTCCTTGATATACTTGACCTTGCCCTGCTCGATGACCGTGCGCCCAGCCAGTCCGACCCGGTGTCCGCCCTGCACGGTCAGGAAGCCGCGCTTCAGCTCTTCCTCGAAGGTGTACATCGAATGCTGGGTCAGCAGCTCCAGCAGCGAGGCACAATCCTGACGGGTCGGCCGGTAAGCCTGCTCCGGCGACGGACACCAGGTGCCCTCCGGGGAGATAAAGCCGAAGCCGCTTCCCCATGAGGCTTCGAGCGGCCGGCCCTCGCGGATGCGGATTTCCTGCAGAGGCTGGGTCAGCCTCGTTGATAGAACTGCTAGAATTTGCTTTAAAGGGGCGGAGAAATAACCGAATAGCGACTGCATGACTCGTCCTCCCAACCTTTGACGGATCCGGCGGTACCTGCGGCAAGCTGTCCATCTTTTACAATCATGTGTATGCACGCCCTCCCGAAACTATGACAGGATGAAATCTGACAGATTACTTTTTTAAGATTCCGATAAAGAGACAGCCGACACCCGCCAGCACCCAAGCCAGCTTCCCCCACGACAGCTTATCCGCAAGTCCAACCAGCCCGAGCGTCGTCGTCGCCAGCAGAATCAGCGGTCCGACGAGCGCGAGGCCCGAGTTGACAAGCAGCGCCTTCTCGATCTGATTGAAGCGCAGCATCAATAGAGCAGCGAAAATCTCGATGCACCCGGACAGTACACGCAATGCGGCCATGCCCAGCACGACTTTATGAATCAGTGAAAGCATGCTTCCCCTCCCCTCACCCTTGGTTTTCCTTATCACTGTATGCAAGCCCGTCTACATTTAGGCTACCGGGCACCTCCCCATCCGTCAGCGCATATGATGACTCAGGCATTCGACCATCACTCTATGTACAGCGAGGCGATAAGTAATGGAGGTTTCAACACCGCTGCAATGGCAGCCTAGGCTCGGAGATCCGACAGGGCTGCGAAGCGGCAAACCGCGTACCACCGGGAAAACCATGGTGATCGACAAAGGACTTGGGCTTCATGCGCTGGAGGACCTGCTGCAGACGGCAGGGCGACACATGGATATGCTCAAGATCGGCTTCGGTACCTCCCCCTTGTACGACACGTCTTTGTTGAGAAAAAAAATCGAGATGGTCAAAGCGCATGATATCCTCATTTACCCTGGCGGAACCTTTCTCGAGGTGGCTATCGTGCAGCAAAGCGTAGATCATTATATGGATATGCTGGCGTATCTGGGCTTCACGGGCATTGAGGTTTCGGATGGGACGATCGAAGTCCCCCGCAGCCTGCGTAGCGAGCTGATCCTAAGAGGCCGGGACGCCGGACTCACGGTCATTACGGAATACGGCAAGAAAGGCTGGGGATCGGCCATCGAGCTGGAAGAGCTTGTGGAGACAGCCGTGATCGACGCGGAGCTAGGTGCCGAGCTCGTGACGATCGAAGGGCGGGAATCCGGTAAAGGCGTCGGAATCTACGATGAGAGCGGGGGCTGTAAGGACGAGGAGCTTGAGCGTGTGCTTTCCCAGGTGCCCCATCCCGGCATGCTGCTATGGGAGGCTCCGCATAAGGACCAGCAGGTGCATCTGCTGCAGCGGATAGGGAGCCATATTCATCTGGGCAATATTTTGCCATCCGATGTGATCAGCCTCGAAGCCCTGCGCAGGGGCTTACGCTCCGATACCTTGGCTCTGGAGAGGCTGGACACGGCTCAGCCTTACCGGCATGTGCAAGCCGCAAGCCGGCAGCACACACAACCTGCCGGAGCTGCATGGTTCTATCAGATCTGAGTAGACAGCATTCATCGAAGGGAGGGTCAGATAAGACGTGAATATTCAAGTGATCTCCAGTGTCAATGAAGCCAGGACGGATGACCTGCAGCACAAAACGGTCATTGTCATCGATGTGCTTCGGGCCACCTCAACCATCCTGAGAGCACTGGACGCCGGATGCAGCCAGGTGATTCCTGTGGAGACGGTCAACCAGGCCAAAAGCCTGCACCGGCCGGGAGAGCTGCTGGGCGGCGAGCGCTTTTGCAAGAAAATTCCGGGCTTTGACCTCGGCAACTCCCCGCTGGAGTATACGAGCGAGCTAGTGGACGGCAAAACGATTATTTTCACCACAACCAACGGCACGCGCGCGATTCAAAAGGCGTCCAAAGCCGGTCATATTCTGATCGGCGGCATGCTGAACGCCGAGGCGTGTGCACGTAAGGCGGCCATGCTGTATGGCGATATCGTCATGCTGTGTGCGGGTACGCAGGATGTGTTCTCGCTGGAGGACGGGTTATGCGCAGGCCTGCTGATCGAGGAGCTGCTGAAGCTGCAGGCGGAGGGGCTTATCCGCAGCGCTGCTGGGACAGGCGGCGGCAGTTTGACGGTAGACGACTTCGGACTGGTCATGCTGCAGGCTTACCGCCACGTCCGGGGCAACCTGGAGGGGGCACTACTATCGGGCGTGGGCGGCAAGCGTCTCAGCCGAATCGGCTTTCATGACGACGTCGTTTACTGCGCGCAGGTCAGTATCTTGGATCAGGCGCCTGTCGTCCGCAACGGCCGGCTGGAGGCAGGCATGTCCCTGCCTCTATAGCTTGTTCTATTCCCGTGTCTTTCTCATAGACTGGAGAAGAAACACTGGAGATAAGGGGCCTGACGTATGAACGGAGATATCCTGCTCGTCGCATTGATTATCATCGGATTAATCGGACGCTCGCCTATCATTACGACGGCTGCATGCGTGCTGCTTATTGTGAAGCTGATCAGTCTGGAACGGTATTTGCCTACGATTGAACGGAGAGGGCTTGAGCTGGGGCTATTGTTTTTGACCATGGGGGTTTTGGTGCCGTTCGCCAGCGAAAAAATATCGATACGGGACGTTACCGCGATGTTCACGACCTGGCCCGGTATTCTCGCCCTGCTGGGAGGCGCTATCGCCACCTATATGAACGGCAAAGGTCTGGATCTATTAAAAATAGACCCGCAAATGATCGTGGGTCTGGTGATTGGTTCTATATTCGGGATCATCTTCCTAAAAGGAATCCCGGTCGGACCGTTGATGGCCGCCGGGATTACCGCCTTCCTGCTGAAGGCTTTTACTTTTTTGTTTGACAAGCTGCGCTAGCTTAGCGGCGGTCTGCCGGTCCGCCGACGAATACAGTCGAATCGGTATCCAATCCGTAAGCTGTGTGCAGCGCTTGGACAACCTCGTTCAGACGGCCTTCATTCTCGATGACGCAGGACGTCTTGATTTCGGACGTGCTGACCATCAGAATACTGATGCCAAGGTCAGAGATTGTCTCGAACATCTTGGCGGCAACCCCTGGTGTGCTGACCATGCCTGCGCCGACGATGGACACCTTCACCAGATTGTTCTCGGATGTGATCTCGCGGAAACCGACCGTGCTGCGGATGTTCTCCAGCGTCTGAAGCACTCTGTCCAGATCGCTCAGCGAGACCGTGAATGAGAAGTCGGCCGAGACGTTCGTCACGCCGCTTTGGACGATGATGTCCACGTCGATTTGCTCCTGGGCCAGTGCGGTAAATACTTTGGCCAGTTGCCCCGGCTTCTCCTCCACACCCAAAATGCTGATGCGGGCTACATTCTTATCGTATGCGATCCCGCGGACTACGATCCCTTGCTCCATGACTGCTTCCTCCTTCACATTCGTGCCTTCATTATGATTGAAGCTGGATCTGACCACCAGCTGCACCTTGTAGTTCTTCGCGTACTCAACCGCGCGCGGATGAAGCACCGCTGCACCGAGGTTCGCAAGCTCCAGCATCTCATCGTATGAGATCTCGTTCAGCTTGCGCGCGCACTTGACGATCCGCGGATCAGTCGAATACACACCGTCCACATCAGTGAAAATTTCGCAGACGTCAGCCTCAATAGCCGCCGCCAGCGCCACGGCTGTCGTATCGGAGCCGCCACGGCCCAGCGTCGTGATCTCGCCTGCTTCCGTCATCCCCTGGAAGCCTGCAACGATGACGATATTGCGGTCATCCAGCGCCTGGCGCACGCGCCCCGGCTGAATATCCGAGATTCTCGCCTTCCCGTGAACCGCTTCCGTGTGGATGCCTGCCTGCCATCCGGTGAAGGATACGGCCTTTTCGCCGAGCGTATGTATCGTCATAGCGAGTAACGCCACCGATACCTGCTCGCCTGTAGACAGCAGCATATCCATCTCCCTGGCCGGAGGCGTCACGGCGCCGATCTGCTTCGTCAGATCGATCAAATCGTCTGTCGTGTCCCCCATCGCGGACACAACAACGACACATTGATGCCCTTCGCGGTGACGTTCGATTACACGTCTGGCTACCCGCTTCATTCGTTCGGCGTCTCCAACCGAGCTACCGCCGAATTTCATCACTATCAGAGCCAAGCTGCTCACTCCCTACACAAACTTTATATAACTAAACATGAATTATACCATAAGGCCTGCATTCATAGAAATAGACAATTCTTGAAATCTTCCTCCTCTGTGAGTGCCTCCAGCAGCGCCATCCGCATTCCTTCGTCTGTCACGACGGCAATCCGGGATTTGCCGAGCGTCCGGCACCAGACTGCGAATCGGCCCGCATGCTGCCCGAACAGCAGCGGCGGAAGCGCATGGACGCCCTGCAGCCACAGATGCTCCGGAAGTCCGTTCGCTGGAAGCCACTCTGGAAACCGGCGCACGAGCTCGGTAGGCTCCACTGGCAGCCCTTGAGACTTCGCCGACCGATTCAGGCGGAACGGATGGGCTCTTGTTTCCGCCAGCGGATGGATGAAGCGGGATGCCCCGCCTTCCCCCGCCCACAGCCCGGCCATCTGCAGCATGCCGGGGAAAGGTCCGGCCACGATCACATCCCCTTCGTCCAGCGGCATTCGCTCGGCCAAGTCCAGCGCCTGCTCCCGCCCTCTTGCCGTCAACGTCTTATGCCCGCCTCCCGGGCAACTCACAATCATCATTCTCATGTTCGCTCACCTCGGCTGTCTCGTGCTACTAGTGTATGCCGGGGCGTTAGCGCGCAGACAATAAAAATGACCCCGGGCGGCCGAGGTCATTGTCTATGTGCGGAGTCTGCCGCCTTGCAGCGGCGCATCCACAACGACTTGGTATGTAAGAGTTGCAGCAGCCGGCAACCAGAAGCACATTGCGCGAACAAGGTCAGATTCAGTCTAGCGAAGCGACCAGCTTGCTTCCGAATTCCTGGCACTCGTTCTTCTCGTCATTCGACGGGTTCAATTCGACCTTGAAGCCGTCCAGCACCACATCCGCACCGGTTTCCTTTAATTTCTCAACCAGCGTATCCACAGCTCCCCCGAATACACGGTACGAGGAGTCTGCCGAGCCGAATACTGCAGCCTTGCGGCCGTTCAGGTTGATATCATCCATCTCTTCATAGAAATCCAGCATCTCATCCGGCAGATCGCCGTCTCCCCAGGTATAGGCTCCGAGAATAATGCCGTCGTACTTCTCCAGCTCCGATGCACTCGCGTCCATGACAGACTTGAGCACAGGCTCAACGCCTGCCGACCTTACTCCGTCTGCGATCAGCTCAGCCATTTCTTCCGTATTCCCAGTCATGCTCGCATAAATAATGATTACTGAACTCATGATACCCTCCAAATGTAAGGAAGTCCGCTTCCCCAATATATCATCGGCTGCGCAGGCGATGGCTTGCCGCTCTCGACGAAAGCGTCAACGCTAACTATGATAATAAGTGATAATGATTATCATTGTCAACAATCATTTTTTCTGCCTTTTCGCTGCTTAAATCCAGGGGTTTTCGGGCTTTTCGAGAACGATAAAAAAACTGACAGCGCATAGGGCTGTCAGTCTTTGATTCAAGGAACCGGTGAGGCACAGCTCCGGCTTATAGCTTAGCTGCAGCAGGACGTCTCATGAAGCGGTCAGGGTCCCGCTCGAACCCGTAGCGCTCATACAGCGTATGCGCGTCCCGCGTCCCCAGCAGACCGTTGATCCCGGCCAGCTCCGGTGCCTGCAGCACCGTCTCGACGAGAAGCTTGCCGAGTCCTTGTCCCCGGTACGCCTCGTCGATGAACACATCGCATAAGTAAAAGATCGTAGCTCCGTCCGTCACCACCCGGGCAAAGCCAACGAGCCGCTCCTGCTCGTACATGCCGAAGCATAGCGAATGTTCAATCGCCATGCGCGTGCGCTCCTCTGGCCTCTGGTTCGCCCAGTAGCTTCTCGCGAGAAACGCGCACACCGCATCCACGTCGAGTCTCGACTTGTCATCACTGATGGTATAAGGGCCATAGACGACTTCCATACCTACCTACTCCTTTCCGAATGGCGGCTGGACCGATAAAGGCTCCTCCCCCAGATTAATCTGTACATAATGCTCCACCGTAGGAAACGGATCGTAGAAGTGGTGAAGCAATGTCTTCCATTCCTGATATTGCGGAGAACCTCTGAACCCCACCGTGTGATCCTTCAGCGTCTGCCAGCGGACAAGCAGCACGTACTTATTCTCCGTCTCCACACATTTTTGCAGCTCATGATGAATATAACCCCTCATCGATGAAATAATGACGGAAGCCTTGCGAAAGCTCGACTCAAATTCGTTCACCATTCCCGGCTTGACTTGAAGCATGGCTACTTCCAGTATCATTAGGCTCCACCCTCCCCTTCACTTGTCATTCTTCCGGCAGAGCTAGGACGACTTGAAGCTCTGCCGGCTGCCCATAGCAGCTACAGCGTAGAAAAATAAATACATCACCGTCTGTACGACAAGTATAAGCAGTGTGAACGCCAGCATAAACCTACGGGACCGGTCATCCGAGACGATTTCGAGCAAATCCCTTAGAATCGCCTGAGGGTCTGATATCACATCCCAGCTGTTCCAGCGAATAAACCGGCCGATATAAATCCCGATGCTGCTGACCCCGACGACCAAGCCTGCCCCAAGCCAGCCGTACCATTCCCCCAGCGTCTCGCTTACTATGCGGTGAACGATGTACAGCGACAAAGAAAATAGCATCAGACCGAGCAAGCCTGTCGAGAAAGCCACAACGAGGCCGAGCCAGAAATCGGTATGGAGCCAGAAGGTCGTATGCGGGATCGGCTTGAAATCCCGGAAGACATGGATAAGCTCCGTTACGAGATAAGAGGCATTGGGCAGGAAGAAGAACCAGGCCAGACCTACTGCAGTCAGTAGGAAGCGACTAAACAGCGTGCGCTTCCTGCCCGCAATTTCCAGCAAAATCAGGGAAAGCGTCAATGGCACCCAGCCCAGGAAAATATCCCACACCCAGGACTGGTATACGATGGTTCCCGTTCTGAACCGAAGATACATACTCGCGCCAGTACAAAATACAGTAAAAACCAGCAATATGGCAATGATAGCGTACGGCTTCAGCTTACCGCTTCTCATAGCTTCTCCTTTCATCTGCGGATACGGGCTAGGCCTGTGTAGAGATCCAGCAGATTTCCTACTCCGTCCAGATAGCTCTGGTATAGGCGGTCCTCATGCCCATCCGTTCCATATTCCGGTGACTCACCGACAGGAAGGCAGCCTGAGCGACGGCAAGCGTACAGCCCTGTGACGCCGCCTGCTCCAGCCTGCGCTGCAGTAAAGCCGCATGAACACCCTGGTTCCGATAGGCCGGCAGAGTCGCGGCAAATGTAAAGGAAGCCGTTAAGTCTTGCGTGTACATCACACCGACACCCGCAGGCACGCCCTCATAACTTGCGAGGTAAAAGGTCCATCCCGGACGCTTCATCAGCACCCTGTTATTCGCTGCCACATAGGGGATGCCTTCCTCGGGTAGCCCCGTCCCTCTACAATGGATGGCCGCGTACAGGTCCGACTCCTCTTCCTTCAACTCCCGGATTTCCACAAGCGAGGATGAATGGAATTGAGGGCTCGGACGCTCAGCCTGCGGGTCTGCATACAAAGAGGTATGAAACCCCGTCTGACGCCATCCAAGCTCATGCAGCCTGGCCAGCAGAGGCTGACCACACTGGGAAGGCACAAGTTCAATCTGCGGCTTGCGCTCCCGTTCTCTGAAGAACGATACGATTTCCTCCAGGAAGGGAAGCTCCGCATCCCTGAGTCCCTTGACCGTATTGAAGGACGGCCATGCCATCGTCCGGCTGTAGAAAGCCGTGGCTTCGCCGAATTTTCGAAGCTCCACTCCTTCCGGATTGCCTTCGCGCTCCCGGATCGCAGACATACGGTCTGTCATATAGTCGATTTCGGACTTTTCCACTATTCGGATCGTTGCTTCGGATAGTAGCGTCAACTTCCGTCCTCCTTCAAGCCTTTATAGATCCAACCTATGAGAAACATAACGTCTGCTCAGAACATAACCGATCGAGCCGCCCACCGTGTTCAATATCCAGTCATCGATGTCCCCGGTTCCTACCTCTAGGAAGGTTTGCGCCACTTCGAGGACGACGATTCCTGCAGTAAATATGTAGAGGAAGCCCGGATAGCTCCAGCAGCCTCGCAGCCAAAGCGGGATCAGCAGTCCAAATGGCACAAACACCCCGATGTTGCCTCCGATATTGATAAGCGGATGCAGCCAGTTGCCTGGGCCAACACTTCCTACATAATGCCATATCGTGCGGAACGGGATCAAATTAAATTGAATCCGCTCCAGCCCCAAGTCCGAGCGGCCGAAGCCCCGGAACATCCAATAAAGCAGCAGCAGCGTGTAGCCTACCCCGAGCAGTTCCACAAGTTTGCGGATGGCAGTCCGGCCCATATCCAATGCGCCCCTTCCATCTGCGAAGTATAATCAGAATAAACCATTTGGATTTATTTGTCATCCAATGTCCGATCCAACTGGACTTCCGCTTGCGATCTGTTACAATAAGCGATAAGGCCTCTGTTCCGCAGAGGTCTTCTATTTCTATATCAGGGAGGAACCAGCAATGAAAAGACTGGCAACCAGCATCGTCAAAGTGCGTACAAAATGCATAGGAGGTGATATCTACTATGAACCCTAGTAGACACATCCATCCGCAGCGGGAACAATACGTGCACCAGCTTCTTACGCTTGGCGACGAGAGAAATCGCTTTCTCGACGCTTATTTCCCCGACTTCGGGAGCAAGCGAACCCAGACGGGCAAGCTGCTTTCCTCCTATACCGATGGCCTTCAACAGCTGCTGGCTTCGCCTGGCGAAGCATGGACTTCCACGGTCCTGATCGGCAGCCGGGTAACCGTCACTTATCTGGAAGACGGCATCTCCGATACCTTCACCATTGTTTTTCCTGACGAAGCCGATCCTGAGGCTTACCGGGTTTCTTTCCTGTCCCCCGTCGTACAGCAGCTCCTGCTCCGCAAGCCGGGTGATGTAGTTGCCATAGAAACCAATCTCGAAACTCTGCATGTTCGCATTGAACACATCCATCCTGCTGCCGAAGACTATGCGATCCGAAACGCAGAGGAACGGCTTGGATCCTAGATAAACCGATCTGCCCGGCATCAGGCACAAGTCAATTATGTTCGACGATCTATTCATCGCCATTTCATATTTCGATTTTGTCCGGTCTTGTGTTCAGCGGAACAACCTCGGTCGGCGCGGTGCTGCTCGTCTCGCTGTCGGCGCTTTTATTTAATCTGCTCTTCCTCGTTCTGGGCAGAAAACGGGTCTAGTATTTCAACAAGGCTGTTCATCCCTCCGAGCTATTTCTGCCTGAGCGTGATGACCCTGCTGTTCTTCGGATTCGGCTTTGACCATCGAGCCGTCTGCGCTCGGAGGGGCCACACCTGGCGGAACAAGCCTGACAGCGGCCTGGCGCTAGGTCACTACCGGAGGCCGCCCAGCAGGAAAGAGAACACAAACAGAATGACAAGGCCAACGCAAAATGCGAGCAGAATGCCCTTCAAAAAATCGAGCATGCTCGTCCGCTTGTCGGTCAGGACTATGCGGCTTCTGAACCACAATACAGCCAGGGTCATAAGAGTGACCAGGGCGTCGAACCGGAGCAGCCGCAGGATATACTCTCTTGCGCTCCAAGCTGGGGGAATAAGGCTGCGTCCTCCGCTAGGCTCTGTTCCCCAATCCGGGAACAGCAGCAGTCCGACAAGCGTCGCGATCAGAAAGCTGTAGATAGCGCCTTTGATCAATGTTTTTTCCATATGTTCACCTCCCGGATCATCTTGACGCTAACAAATAAACAAGCCGCACCCGGACAGGGTGCGGCTTGTTCTCTTCGTAGGTTATTCTAAGATGTTATGCGCGGGAGATATAGTCGCCTTCGCGGGTATCGATCAGGAGCACGTCGCCTTCGTTGATGAAGAGCGGCACTTGAACGTTGAGGCCGGTTTCGACCTTCGCATTTTTCGT
The DNA here is from genome assembly GCF_038070315.1 of Paenibacillus filicis. Classification (NCBI taxonomy): domain Bacteria; kingdom Bacillati; phylum Bacillota; class Bacilli; order Caryophanales; family Paenibacillaceae; genus Paenibacillus; species Paenibacillus filicis. The sequence continues at coordinate 16,001 of NZ_JBBPCC010000035.1, forward strand.
AGCGCCTTGAGCGGTATTACCCTTGATGCCTGGCTCGGTCTCGATAACCTTCAGCTCAACGCTGTTCGGCAGGTTGATTCCGAGAATTTCACTGCCTTGGTAGCTCATGATGTTGATGTTCATGTTCTCTCTGAGGAAATTCAGCTCCCACTCGATTTGCTTCTCATCGAGCGTGATCTGATCGAAGGTTTCCGTATCCATGAACGTATGCTCTTTGCCGCTGGCATACAGGTACTGCATCTGACGGTTCTCGATATGAGCGCGGGCTACGTTCTCGCCAGCGCGGAATGTACGCTCTACGGTATTGCCGTTACGCAGGTTTTTCAGCTTGGAGCGAACGAAGGCTGCGCCTTTGCCCGGTTTTACGTGTTGAAAATCCAGCACCGTAAACAAATCATGCTCTACTTCAATCGTCAAACCTGTCTTGAAATCGTTAACTGAAATCACTGTCAAAAAACCTCCCTGAAATGGTAACCCTTATGGAATCACAATCAAGTCTTTGCTTGATTGGGTCAACCTGCGATTGCCTGTGTCTGTGATGACGATGTCGTCTTCGATTCTTACGCCGCCGAAGCCGGGTAAGTAAATACCGGGCTCCACCGTAACGACCATGCCCGGCTCGAGCACGATATCACCTTGCGTAGATAAGCGGGGCGCTTCATGAACTTCCATCCCAAGACCATGTCCCAGACCGTGCCCGAAGTAATCTCCGTAGCCATGGCGCTTGATGACATCGCGAGCGACGGCATCCGCTTCGCGTCCGGTCATGCCGGGGCGGATGCGGGAGAGTGCCTCGAGCTGAGCTTCAAGCACGATCCCATAAATCTCTTGGTGTTTGTCGCTAGGCTTGCCCACTACGACCGTACGCGTAATATCGGAACAGTATCCTTTATAATACGCGCCGAAATCGAGTTTGACAAATTCGTCCGTGCCGATAATCCGGTCGCTCGCCTTCCCGTGGGGAAGTGCAGAACGTTCACCGGAGGCGACGATGGTCTCGAACGAGGTAGATGCCGCGCCGTTGCGGCGCACGAACAGCTCGATCTCGAGCGCAATGTCACGCTCGCTCACACCCGGCTTCAGCAGGCCCACGATATGATGAAACGTACGGTCCGCCAGATCGGCCGCTTCCTGCATCACGGCGATTTCCGTATCGTCCTTCACCATACGCAGCGTTTCGACCAGTTTGTCCGTAGCGACCAGTTCAATTCCTGACAGTACCTGACTATATGCCAGATAAGCTCCGTAAGATACGTCCTGCTGTTCAAATCCCAGTCTGGACAGCCCTTCGGACTGCAGCAGGCTGCGTACCGTCTCGAGCGGGCTTGGCGCATGCTCGATGACTTCATACCCCTGAGCCTGCTGAGGGGCTTGCGTCATATAACGAAAGTCCGTCAGCAGAACGGCGCGCTGGCCTGTCAGCAGCACATAACCTGCAGACCCCGTAAAACCGGTCATATATAGCCTGTTCGTCGCGTTGGTAATCAGCAAGGCTTCCAGGCCCTGCCGCTCCATCAGCGTCCGCAGCTGGCTGATTCGCTTGCTTTGCATCGTTATCCCTCCGAACGGTTTATATATTGGACTAACGCCTGAAGACCCAATTCATAACTGTCCGCACCGAAGCCCGCGATCTGTCCGACGGCAACCGGTGCAATGACCGACAAGTGGCGAAAAGCCTCCCGCTGATGAATATTCGAGATATGTACCTCGACGGTAGGCAATGCGACCGTGCTGATCGCGTCGCGCAGTGCATAGCTGTAATGGGTGAACGCTCCGGGATTGATCAGAATGCCGTCCTTCACCCCGTAGGCGCTATGAATTTTATCGATAAGCTCCCCTTCGTGATTGGACTGGAAGCTCTCCAGACCGACACCCAGACTTTCAGCCAGCATGTCCAGCTTGTCAATAATCGTCTGCAGCGTCAGCGTCCCGTACACGCCTGGCTCGCGGATGCCGAGCATATTCAGGTTGGGTCCGTTCAACAGCAATATTTGTTTCACCAGAAAGTCCTCCTAACCGTAGCCAAACCGCATACGCTTAGACATTTTACCATATGTTTCCCCGGTTTGAGAACTTTTTTTTGACCGGACTTCAGGGACGGTTCCGGCTCATACCGGCTCGGGCGAACGCTCGTCTTTCTGGGCTACCGGCTCGCGGCTGCGTTCATCGGTAAACTCGAAGCTGATCGAGTAGCCAATGAACAGTCCCCATAGGACGAATAGGCAGAAATCCGATAAAACCGTATTCAGATCCATGTAGGCAATCCATTTCGTCATGCCCGTCAGCGGTCCGATTAGCAAGAAAATAAAGACCCACCATGCCACACCGTAGCCGATACCGAACCAAGGACCTCTGGTCTTGGCCATCAGGAGCGCGTACAGCAAGGAGGCGACGATGGAAAATAGCGTAAAGGCTCCCCAGCCCAGCCAATAACCTGCAACCGAGGTTAAATATTCATGCAGAAAAAAGGGCTCCAGCATAAAGCCCGGAGGCAGTGTGGTAAAATGAAAATAGCTTTCGATGATCTTGAGTCCGCCCCATAGAATCCCTGCAAATACCCCAATATATAGGGCGAACGACCACTTTCCCGTCTTCTTCCTGGTCTCCGGCTTCCGCTCCATGCCTTCGCCGCCTCCCTCACAAGTTTGAATCTGGATGCTGTGCATAGTATGTCAAAAAACCGGGTCCTATAAACAAGTGGCATTATAAGCCTGGATTCGGTACAATAAATAAATAGTTTAAGAATGAAGTCGAAGAAGGTGTCTCCATTGTCGGATAATAATCAGCAAGCGGTGTATGGCGGCCAAGCCGTCATCGAAGGCGTCATGTTCGCCGGGCAGAAGGTTCACGTCACGGCCGTCCGCCGCAAGGACCAGACCATTGAATACTTGGAAGTGCCTAAGAAAGAAATTCCCTGGGTGCAGACGTTGAAAAAAATCCCGTTTGTCCGCGGCATCGTCGGCATCGTGGAGGCCAGCGCCAAGGGAGCTCAGCATCTGAATTTCGCAGCCGAAGTGTTCGCCTCAGAGGAAGGCGAAGAGAAGGAGGAGAAGAAGGATTCCGCCGGCAGCCGGTTAACGATGATTCTGGGCGTTGCCTTCATCGGGATCGTGTCATTTCTGTTCGGCAAATTCGTCTTCACCCTCGTACCGACGGCTGTCGAGCAGGTCATATTCGGTCACATGTTCGACAATCAGATCGGTCACAACCTGATCGAAGGACTGATCAAGATTATCCTGCTCGTCGGGTACATCTACTTCATCTCCCTAACTCCGATGATCAAGCGGCTGTTCCAGTATCACGGAGCCGAGCATAAGGTGATCAGCGCTTATGAAGCCGGCATGGAGCTGACTGTAGAGAATGTCCAGAAGTTCAACACCCTGCATTACCGCTGCGGCAGCAGCTTTATCGTATTTACCGTGCTGATCGGTGTCGTGATTTATTCGTTCTTCGAATATAATTCATTTATCGAGCGCATCGTACAGCGGATCATCCTGCTTCCCGTGGTGATCGGCGTATCCTACGAGGCTCTTCGATTCACGAACTCCCTCAGAGAAGTGCCCGTTCTCCGCTATCTTGGCTACCCTGGGCTTTGGCTCCAGCTGCTGACGACCAAGGAACCCGATGATTCGCAAGTCGAGGTTTCGATTGCATCGTTCAACCGGATGCGCGAGATCGACCGTCAGACGAGTTAATCCTATTTTTGGGCAAGGAGGCCGCAAGGAATGAGAAACCGAAACAACACGATTGCTTATATCATTTTCGGCTTGATCGCCATTGGAGTGCTTGCCAGCCTGCTTACGAACCCCACAGCGTTTCTGGTACCGCTCCTTGTATTCGGGGCTATCTTCCTGCTGTACAGGTTTCCTCCGAATACGTGGAACCGTCAGAACCGTACCCCGCCTCCGCGGGGCAGCAGCAGGTTCGCCAAGGGGAAGAGGAAGAACGCCACGTTCCGTGTTATCCCTGGAAGCAAAGACAAGCAGCAGGATGACCCTCCCAAGTATCATTGACCCGCAATTCGAAAAAAACTGGCCCTCGCGGCCAGTTTTTTTTCATGGGACAGGGCCTTGAATGACAGGCGGCCCCGGCCTCCGCGGAGCCGGCATGCGGCATACCTGCGTGTAATACTGATCCTTGTAATCGCTCACTTTCCACTTGCCGAAAAATTTGTTCGTCGCCTGCAAACCCGCATTGAACAGCTCGACGCTTTGCTCGGCAGTCAGATCAAAGTCTGTGATCCCGATCCCATGCGTCGGAATCTTGACCGTACGGAACCGGTTGTTCTCCTGGATATAATGATCGTCATGGGCATCCAGCATCGTCGAGAACAAAGCTTTCAGCATCGATAGTGGACCTGATACAGGGTTAGGCTTTGCCGAGCCGCGCCCGACCAGCTGAAACCCGATCGTCGGAGTCAGCGATTCGACGCTTACAGGATCGACATTATCGAAGAGCCATAGTGGAAAGTTGCTGAGCAGTCCCCCATCCACAATATACACAAACTGGTCGGCGAAGGTTGCCCCCTGCGATCGCATAGGTTTCCTCTTCCGGATAATAACGGGGTCGAAAAAATAAGGAATGCTTGTACTCATCCGTACGGCTTTGGCAACAAGCAGCCGTTTCGGATCGATGCCGTAATGAGCAATGTCGTCAGGCAGCACCAGCAGCTTCCTCCCAGAAATATCGGAGGCGATAATCCGCAGCTGCTCCGGCCGGAGATCCCCGAAGGTCCGGATGCCCTTGGCCAGCAGCAGACGGTGCACCCAATGCTCTAGGGCCTCGCCCGAATAAAGCCCCTTCTTGATGAATAACCGGGCCAGCGGGCCGATCAGCTTCGTATTGAAAATCGGCGCACGCTGCAGGAAGGAATGAAACGGAGTCCCTTCAATAATCGCACGCAGCTCGTCGGCCTTGTATCCCGCCGCGACCAGTGAAGCGACGATAGCTCCCGACGACGTGCCCGCAACCTGGTTAAAACCGTAGCCCAGCTTCTCCACCGCCGAAACGGCTCCAGCCAGTGCAATACCCTTGACGCCTCCGCCCTGAAATACCGCATTGATGTTCATCCGCTATCCCCTCTTCCCGTAACCCTAGCGACATTTCACCGTGATGTAATGTATGAGGGAAGGGCTTGGACATATGCCAAAAAAGCCTTGATCCAGGCAGGATCAAGGCTTAATTCTTTATGTAAGCTATTCGGTTTCGAGCTCAGACTTAAGTCTCAGCAGTTCTTCTCCGCGCGAAGCATCCCGTCTGAAATATTCGACCAGCGTCTCGATGCAAGTGATCGAATCCCAGCTCAGATGATGCTCGATGCCCTCGACATCCTTGTATATATTTTCTTCCGACACGCCGATCGTTTCCAGAAACTGCTCCAGGAGCTGATGGCGGTCTACCAGACGCTTACCCACCTTCTGTCCCTTGGAGGTCAGGACAAGACCTCTGTACTTCTCATAGATCAAGTAGTTATCCTTGTCCAGCTTCTGGATCATCTTCGTTACCGATGAAGGATGCACTTCCAGTCCCTCGGCAATGTCGGATACGCGCGCATAGCCTTTCTCGTCGATCAATTTGTATATTTTCTCCAAATAATCTTCCATACTCGGCGTAGCCATCTGGTATCCTCCTGTAATTCAAACCAAAGTATCTTAAAACGGCGCTAAAGCCGGTTATCCCGCTCAAAATTCCCATGTGTGGAATGTGTATCGCCGAAGCAAGCTAGAGGGGGCGGAATTAGCGTTACTAACTATATCACAGCCTTCTGGCGTAAAGCAAGTCCATCTAACTATGGCAAAGGGAGGTTTCTCATGACGACCGAGCTGCTCTCTCCCCCTACTCCTCGGCAAACGCAGGTGTTCGTACCTGAGCTCGTTTATTTTGAGCCCGACGCCCTCGAATACCCCAAGGGGAAACGAATCCATGAATGGGCGCTCCGCGAAGGGCTGCCGATCCGGATGACCTCGTCGCATAACCGGATCACGAACCTGCCCGGCGAGAGCGATCTGGAGAAGTACCGGATCGCCAAGCGGACGCTGGTGGTCGGTATCCGCAAGACGCTGAAGTTCGATACCTCCAAGCCTTCTGCCGAATACGCCATCCCGGTCGCTACAGGCTGTATGGCCCATTGTCATTACTGTTATCTCCAGACGACTCTGGGGGCTAAGCCCTATGTACGGGTATATGTCAATACGGACGAGATCCTGGCTCAGGCACAGACCTACATCAATGAACGCGCACCGGAGATCACCCGCTTCGAAGCCGCCTGTACGTCCGACCCGGTCGGTCTGGAGCATATCTCCGGTTCCTTGAAGGAATACATCGAGTTCATGGGCAAGCAGCCGCTAGGCCGTCTTCGCTTTGTCACGAAGTTCCATCATGTGGAGCCGCTGCTGGATGCACAGCACAACGGGCACACCCGCTTCCGCTTCAGCGTCAATGCCGATTACGTGATCAAAAACTTCGAACCCGCCACCTCCAGCTTCCAAGAGCGTATTACCGCTGCAGGGAAGGTTGCCAAGGCCGGCTACCCGCTCGGCTTCATCATCGCCCCGATTATCTGGCATGAGGGCTGGGAGGACGGCTACGCGGCTCTGCTGCATAAATTAAAAGAGGCGCTCCCGCCGGAAGCGACCTCTAATCTGACTTTTGAGCTGATTCAGCACCGCTTCACCAAAACCGCCAAAACGATCATCGAGCAGCGATACCCGAAGTCCAAGCTGGAGATGGATGAAGCGAAGCGGAAATATAAGTGGGGCCGCTGGGGCCAGGGCAAGTACGTATATCCTGATGAGCAAGCGAATGCGCTGCGCGAATTCATCACCGAGCGCATCTTCGAAAGCTTCCCTGAGGCCACGATCGATTACTTCACCTAATGCCTTAGCCGATCCAGGCGGGGGTGATGCTCTGCAGCCAGATGGTGATGCGGGTCATCTGATCCGTATACAGCAGCACGGCAATCAGCAGCATGACGCTCCCGCCTACCTTCATCATAGCCGATGAGTACTTCAGAATCCACTTTGTAGACCCGATAAAGAACGCGAGTACGAAGAACGGAATTGCGAAGCCGAGCGAGTATGCGGTAATCAGCGGCAGCCAGGAATTCGGCTCACTGGCAGCCAGCACCAGCATGGCTGACAAGATCGGGCCGATGCAAGGCGACCACCCGGCCGCGAATCCGATGCCGATCAACAGAGAACCCAGATAGCCTGCAGGCCGCGACTTGATCTGCAGCTTGCGCTCTCTCATCAGCCACTGCGGACGGAATATGCCGAGCAGGAATAGCCCCATTACGAATATGAATATAGCGGACAATTGCCGCAGCAGCTCCCGGTTATCGAAGAAGGCCGACGCGACAATATTGGCGCCAAGCCCGAGGCTGTAGAAAATAATGCTGAAGCCTAAGATAAAGCACAGCGTATGTGTGACCAGCTTAAAGCGGATCTCCTTCGAGCTTTGCTCGTCCTTCAGCTTGCCGACAGAGACACCCGTTATGTATGACAAGAACGATGGATATAGCGGCAGCACGCAAGGCGAGATAAATGAGATCAAGCCGGCCCATAGCGCTATCCAGAAATTTAACTCCATGACTCTCCCTCCCCGTGTCCTGCACTCCCTGTCAGGAGCGCAGACCTCGTTTGACGAACATAATAACGATCAGCATCGCAATAAGCATCAGCACGATCGTTGCCCCTGGAGCCAGATCCCAGATACCTGCCGAGAACAGCCCCAGAATAACGGCGGCCTCCGAGAACAGAATGGACCAGAAGATCGACCGCTTGAAGCTGCGGGCGATCAGCAGACTGCAGGCTACAGGAATCGTCAGCAGCGACGAGACCAGCAGCGCGCCCACAATCTTGATCGACACGCTGATGACGAGCGCCGTCAGCATCGTGATCATGATATTGTAGAAGCGCAGCGGCAGACCGCTGACTCCGGCGGCATCCTCATCGAAGAACAACAGGAACATTTCCTTGTAGTTGATAGCCACAAACGCAGTCACGAGCACAGCTACGCCGCCGACAACCCACAAATCCGTGTTATCCAGCGTGTACACGCTGCCGAAAAAATAACTCATGACATTGATGTTAAAGCCTCTGCCGAGCGTGAACAGCAAGGTCGCCAGCGCGACGCCGCCTGACATAATGATAGCGATCGAGAGCTCCGCATACGTCTTGTACGCTTTGCGGAGACGCTCGATGGCGAAGGAGGCGATCAAGGCGAATAACAAGCCGACGCCGATCGGATACACATTGATCAGAAAGCCTAAGGCTACGCCTGCGATCGACACGTGAGCGAGCGTATCTCCAATCATCGATAGGCGGCGCAGGACGAGGAAGACGCCCATCAGAGGGGCTGTCAGACCGATTAGAATGCCTCCGATCAACGCCCGTTGAAAAAAATATTCATGTACAATATCCAAGTGATTTTCTCTCCCAAACTAAAACTGTACCTACGACCAAGCTTCCGCGGTTTCCCGCAATTGCTGCCTGGAGTGAGACAAATCCGTCTCCCTGCAATTTTCAGGGGCATGTGTATGCTTCACATAAAAGCCCAGCCCGCGGCTTTGGTGCTCCGGCTCTGGCCCCAGATACGAGCGTACCATATCCAGATCATGCGATACCATCATGAAGGCGATATGATGATGCTCATGCATATGCCGGATCATCCGGAAAAATCCCGCCTGCGTCTCCGCGTCGATGCCGACCGTCGGCTCGTCGAGAATCAGCAGCTCCGGATTGTTAACGAGTGCCCTCGCCAGAAATACGCGCTGCTGCTGGCCGCCTGACAGCTGGCCAATGCGGCGGTCGGCCAAATCCTCAATACGCATCGCATACAGCGCATCGTCGGCCTTGCTCCGCTGGGACGGACTCAGCCGCCGGAGCAGCGTCTTCTTGTTATACAGGCCGGAGGTAACTACCTCACGTACGGTCGCAGGAAAGAGCGGATTGAGCGCATTCTTCTGCGGGACATAACCGATCCGGTCCCAATCGCGGAACGTGGATAAGGGCTGGCCGAACATGCGGATCTCGCCGCGGGTCGGCTTGAGCAATCCGACGATCATCTTGAGCAGCGTCGTTTTGCCCGCTCCGTTCGAGCCGACGATCCCGACAAAATCCCGTTCCAGGACTGAAAAACTCAGGCCGTCGATCACTGTTTTGTTCTCATAAGAAAAAAAGATGTCATCGATCGTGACGATCTGTTGATGACATCCGGAATGAGCGTTCAATTCCATAAGCAAGGCTCCTTAACTGAAGGTGTCCTTTCTATTTTAACGCTTTTAATAAATTATTCAAATTTTTCTCCATCAGCGAAATATAATCCTCGCCCTTGCTAAGCTGCTCCTCGGTCAGTCCCTCAATCGGGCTCAGCACAAGCGTCTCGACACCGGCGTCTTTGGCCAAGGTTTTGGCCATTTTATCGGAGACCAATTCTTCGAAGAAAATATATTTCACTCCATTGTCCTTCACAAACTGCAGGATGTTCTTCATATCTTTGGATGTCGGCTCGGCATCCGGGGACAATCCCATGATGGCCTTCTGGGTTAATCCGAAATCCTTGGCCAAGTATCCGAACGATTGGTGCGTCACCACGATTTCTTTCTTCGAGGTCGAAGCCAGCTGGGTTTTGTATTGATTATTCAGCGCGTCCAGCTTATCGGCCAGCTGCTTGTAATTGGCCTCGTAGTCGGCTTTATGCGCAGCGTCGGCCTTCACAAGGGCTTCCTTGATGTTCAGTGCCATTTGCTTGGCATTAACGGGCGACAACCAGACATGCGGATCGTTGGACCCGTGGTCATGATCATCCTTCTTGCCTTTCTTATCGTGGTCAGCCTCATGCTCGTCCCCGCCCGGGATCAGGGTAATCCCGCGGCTCGCTTCGACCACCTGAACCTTCGCATCCTTCTTCATACTGTCCAGCGTATGCCCTACCCAACCCTCGAAGCCTGCCCCCAGATAAGCGAACACCTCGGCATTGGTCAGATTTTGAATATCCCGGCTCTTCGGGGACCAGTCATGCGGCTCGACGCCCGACGGAACCAGATTGATAACATTGACGTGGCTTCCACCTATTTTGGAAGTGAAATCATACAGCGGATAGAAGCTGGTTACAACATTGACCTTGCCGCTTACCAGGGCAGACTTGGACTGGCCGCAAGCGGTCAAAGCCATAACAAGCATCAACAGCAGCACGATAGACCCTACGTTTCTTTTCTTATTCAACGATCGTGACATTAATTCAATACCTCCACCATGTAAATCGTAATAATTTTCATTAACTAGGCTGATTATATAGCCCCTGTACGCTATTGTCAACGCTAAAAGTAGATTTTACGAAAAAGAAAAGACGCCCTCCTACCCCGCGGTCGATAAATCCCGCGGAACAGAAGACGTCTAAGACCTTGCTATCCAGTTATTACTTCACAATCGAGCCGTTCGGAAGATCCTCGGCCACAGTCGCCAGTGTCAGCTGGTCCCCCTGGGAGGCTGCCAGAATCATGCCTTGCGACAGTTCTCCGCGCAGCTTGACCGGCTTCAGGTTGGTTACGCAAATCACCTTGCGGCCGACCATCTGCTCTGGCGTATAGAACTTGGCGATGCCCGAGACGACCTGACGCTGCTCGAAGCCTAGATCGAGCTGAAGCTTCAGGAGCTTATCCGCCTTCTTGACCGGCTCGGCGGCGATAACCTGCGCGACCCGCAGCTCCACCTTGAAGAAATCGTCGATCGAGATTTCAGGGGCGTGCTCTTCGTCGGACAAAGCCTCGGCAGATGCTGTGGCCTGTGCCGAAGGCTGACCCTGAGCCGATGCTGCCTCAGCACCCTGTGGCTGCTCTCCCGCAGCCTGGGCCTCGCTCTTGCCGCCGCCCATTGCGGCAGCGATATAGGCGACTTCTTTCTCCGCATCGAGCCGCGGGAACATCACCTCGCCCTTGACCACACGCGTGCCTGCAGGCAGCGAGCCGAAGGCATGCACCGAATCCCACGCGGTGAGCTCGCCCTGTGTCAAGCCTAGCTGCGCCCAGATCGCACGAGGCGTGCTCACCATGAACGGCTGGAGCAGTACCGAGGTGATTCGCAGCGACTCGGCGAGCAGATACAGGACGGAGCCCAGCACGGGACGCTTCGACTCATCCTTGGCCAGCGCCCATGGCTGCGTCTCATCGATATATTTATTCGTCCGGCTGACCAGCTGCCAGATCGCCGACAGCGCCACGGAAAACTCCAGCTTCTCCATCGACTCCTCGACCTTCGTTACGGAGCTTGCCAGCGTATCCAGCAGGGCTGCGTCGAATTCAGTCGCATTCGCGATGTATGGCTGCACGACGCCGTCAAAATATTTGTCGATCATGACGACCGTACGGCTGAGCAGATTGCCGAGATCGTTCGCCAGATCAAAGTTAATCCGCTCGACGAAGCTCTCCGGCGTGAATGTACCGTCCGAACCGAACGGCACTTCACGCATCAGATAGTAGCGGAGCGCATCCAGGCCATAGCGGTCGATCAGTGTTACCGGGTCCACCACATTGCCCTTGGACTTAGACATCTTGCCGTCCTTCATCAGCAGCCATCCGTGGCTGAATACCTTCTTCGGCAGCGGCTGTCCGAGCGCCATCAGCATGCAAGGCCAGATAATCGTATGGAAGCGCACGATCTCCTTACTCATCAGGTGCACGTCCGCCGGCCAGTAACGGCGGTAATTGGCATCATCCTCGCTGCCGTAGCCGAGCGCGGTGATGTAGTTGGACAGGGCATCGATCCAGACATAGATCACATGCTTCGGATTGCCCGGTACGCGAATTCCCCAGTCGAACGTCGTGCGCGATACGGCCAGGTCTTCCAGACCAGGCTTGATAAAGTTATTGATCATCTCATTGCGGCGCGATTCGGGCTGGATGAAATCAGGGTTCGCTTCATAGAATTCAATAAGCTTGTCCGCATACTTGCTCAGACGGAAGAAGTAGCTCTCCTCCTTCACCCACTCCACCGGACGTCCGCAGTCTGGACACTTGCCGTCTACCAGCTTGTTCTCGAGGAAGAAGGACTCGCAAGGCGTACAGTACCAGCCTTCGTAATGGCCGAGATAGATATCGTCCTGCTCCAGCAGTTGTTGGAAGATTTTCTCTACAGCCTGCTTATGGCGCGGTTCGGTTGTCCGGATGAAGTCGTCGTAGGAGATATCCAGCTTGCTCCAAAGCTCCTTGATTCCCGCCACGATGTCATCGACAAATTGCTGCGGCGTCTTGCCGGATTCCTGGGCCTTGCGCTCAATCTTCTGTCCGTGTTCGTCGGTACCCGTCAAATATCTAACGTCAAACCCGCGCAGCCGCTTGTAGCGGGCGAGCACGTCACCGGCAACCGTCGAATACGCATGCCCGATATGCAGCTTATCGCTCGGGTAGTAGATCGGGGTCGTGATATAAAAGCTTGGTTTTGCAGAATTGCTGTTCGTCATAGCTAAGAAACCTCCTCCGGATAGGCAAAAAAAGAATACAAAAAGCCCCCGTCCTCTTGGGACGGGAGCATCGCTCACGTGGTACCACCCAACTTCCCCTGCACGCTGCATAACGCTGTCCGAAACGCTGGAACAAGCGCCCATGCTCTGCAAGGCTCAGCGGTCTTATCGACCTTCCCGTAACGCGGGAATCACGATGGGAGCTTACCCGCAGCCTGTGCGCAGCTCACTCTCATATCCTCCGGGACCATCTTCCCTAGTCTTCCGCCTACCGGTTCTCAGCTACCCCGGTTCTCTGTAGGGCTTCCCTCCAGGTACTCATCCGTTCATAGGATCATGTAAGCCAAATATAGCGAAATCCATCCCGGCTGTCAAGGCACATGATCGATGCCTCCGGGATGGAACGGATGGCACTTGCAAATCCGCTTCACCGCCAGCCACGAGCCCTTGGCAGCTCCATGCTTATCCAGCGCCTGCAGCGCGTAATCGGAGCATGTCGGATAAAACCTGCAGGTAGGCGGCTTCAGAGGCGATATGAATTTCCGGTAAAATACAACCCCGCCCCGCAGCACACGCTTCATGGCTTCCTGACTCCCTTGCCGGTAGAATGGCTGTCCTCTGCACAGCCGGACCGCCGCTGCGGTCTTCCCTTCATCTTGAACGATCCGCTTGCGTCTGTCAACGCGTGCATCCCAGCATGCTGCCCGCTCGGACGAAATACACAGGAAACTTGTTTTACCTGCCTGTTTCAGTGTTTAATTAGATGGGTAACAGGGATTGCGTCGAAACGGCCCGGTCTGTGGCGAAACGCCGTTGTCATCATGATTCTTGACCGTCACCGTCCGACTGAAACCGAAGATTTCTTCCGAATGCTGTGAAGAGTCCGACCTGTCGAACAGCTTCAAATCCATGCCGTGGAAGGTGAATGAACCCAATGAACAATTCCAAGGACTTTGTCCAAAGCCAATTCAAAAAATGGAAAAGCGCGGCTTCCTCGCTGATCTTGAATGAAGACGGAGCCGATGAAGGAACGCTGGTCGAGCTAGAACCGGAATATTACCAGAAATGCCGCCAGCTTGCCGAAGCGCAGAACACGACGGTAGCCTCCGTCGTTCATTACATCCTCGAGCAGCAATTCGCCATAAGGGCAGGCGAGAGGATCTACCAGGCCAGCGTCGAGCAGGTAGAGAAAAACCCGCTGCTTGCCCTGGATGGCCTGACCGGCAAACGGGACAGACGGGATCAACGGGACAGCCGCGAACGCGAGCGCTCGGATAGCTGGACATCCCGCGAGGAGCGTAAAACGGAGGTACACGAAGATGAATTCTCATGATCAAGCCTACCTGGGACAAGCTGTGTTCCTCGAGCAATCCGCCTGGATGGCCTTTATGAACCCGGAAGACCCTTATTATTTGAAAGCCCGTTCGCTCTTCTACGATCTGAACGACCTGGATCGCCCGCTTGCCACCACGAACTACGTTGTGTTCGAGACTCATCAATGGCTGCGCAATCATTTCGATTATGCCGATGCCCAGATTTTCCTGAATACGATCGACAAGGCGATGCAGCAGGGCAACCTGACCATTATTCCCGGAGGCTCGGAGCTCGAGCATGAGTCCAAGCGGCTGCTGCTGGAATATCCCGATTACCGGTTCTCGCTGAATGAAGCGTTAACGGCTGTCGTACTGCTTCATTACCGAATGAAGCGCATCTTCACCTTTAATCCGAATTATTCCTTCCTCTCGCGGCTTGACCGCGAAATCAAGGTGATTCCCAGCATTGTGTAACAGACGCGAAGCAGAGATTTCAGTTCCTTGAACACCGAAAAGGTCCGGCGCATGCCGGACCTTTTTTCATACCTTTGCCGGAACCAAGCCATGTGATCCTAGACGTGCATGTCGGCGGGAAGACGCTTGGGCCGCTACCCGAAAGGACGAAGCTGCTTGCGGTAGTCGCTGGGCGACATCTTGTAGCGTGAATGAAACAGCCGGTTGAAATGCGTATAGTTGGCAAATCCGCATAAATAAGCAATCTCCTGCAGGGTGGAGCATCCGATCAGCATCTGTTCTTTGGCAAGCGACAGCCGCACTTCGATCGCATAATCCATAATCGACTGGCCGAACGTCTGCTTGAAGATCTGCGAAGCTCTGGAAACGCTCAACCCTACGGAAGCCGAAACCTCACGAAGGGTTATGGCTTCCGTCACATTTTTTTCGACGAACGACTTGATCTGGTTGGATACCGATCGCTCATACCTATTCTTGCTGTCCCCGCCAGCAATAAGCCGCTTCATGTGAAGCAGCAGACTGCGTGCTAAATAATCGAGAATATCCGCATCCGAATCCTTGACCTTGCGGGTTTCGTGAATCAGCAGCTTCCACATCGAGATCAGCATCTCGTCAATACCGATATTCAGCTTTTGGGTATCCTTGAATTCCCCCCACCACTGCTGCGCCCAGGGCTCGTTCGCATCCAGCCCGAGATAATAATCGGCGCTCGGGTGCGCGTGAAGCTCCTCCAGAGGGATGTTCAGCTCGTACCGGTCTCCAGGCTTGCACATCAGAAGATCACCGGGTACGATATCGTACACCGTCCCGTTGAGCGCAGCCTGGCAGAACCCTTCCGTCTGCAGCCGGAGCAGATAATGCTCGCCGGACACCGTTCTCGGTGAGTAGAAGGACCGGGTATGCTTGGAATAGCCTGTCATCATGATTCTCATAAACGTTCACCTAGAATGGGATGGATTACTGATCATTGTAGGGGAATCCTCACCTGCTGTAAAGCGGTTTCAATATTGCCCGATACGTGCGAAGTTATGTCCATCCAATCGGAAAACACGTAAGAACCGGGTGCCGATTATTCATCTGAAGGATATGACGCGCGACCACCGGGAACATTCGCCGAAGTCGGAAGCGATAGTATCGACTTCCTCCCGAGTTCTGCAATGGAGCGAGCGCGGCGGTATCGAATGATATGTCATGGAGCAGGATCGATGCAACGGAGACCCGATGGAATCCGTCCATACCAGCCTGAATCATCTGGGATTGCGGATCTAAACATAACGGTGACGGAAGAATGACAAAGAACCTGATCACGCCGAAGCTTGTCAGGTTCTTAGCTAGCTTACCATATAGATGAGCGGTAGGGGCTATGCCGGCTCAGCCCAGCACAACCCGGTCGTCCGCGAACTTGGCTCCGCGGATTTTCTCGAATTGCTCAAGCAGTCCCTCTACCGTCAATCCTTGCTTGTCCTGCTCGGGAACATCCAGGATGATGCCGCCCTTGTCCATCATAATCAGACGATTGCCGAGTCGGATTGCCTGCTCCATGTTGTGCGTGACCATCAGCGTTGTCAGCTTCAGCTCAGCGACGATCTTCTCGGTCAGCTTGGTAATGAGCTCGGCCCTAGATGGATCTAGCGCAGCCGTGTGCTCGTCGAGCAGCAGAATGCGCGGCTCGGTGAACGTAGCCATCAGCAGACTCAGCGCCTGGCGCTCACCGCCGGACAGCAGGCCGACCTTGGCATTCAGCCGGTCCTCCAGCCCGATACCAAGACGGCTGAGCTGCTCGCGGTACCATCTCCGCTTGGAGGCGGTGACCCCGATCGACAATCCTCTCCGCTGGCCGCGCTTGTAGGCCATCGCCAGATTTTCCTGAATCGTCATCGTCGGAGCCGTACCGGCCATAGGGTCCTGGAAGACGCGGCCGATCCATGCACTGCGCCTGAACTCTGGCAGCGCGTCCACTTGCTTGCCGTCGATCCACACGCTCCCCAGATCCGGAGCCATTACACCGGAGATGATGTTCATCAGCGTCGACTTGCCTGCCCCGTTGCTGCCGATGACCGTGACGAAATCCGCTTCCTTCAGATTCAGATTGATCCCTGACAACGCGACCTTCTCATCCGGAGTGCCGGGGTTAAACAGCTTGGACACTTGATCGATGCGAAGCATCAGCGTTTCACCTCCTGATGCGGCTGAGAGCCTCGGGCTTGTAGTTCCTCCGCGCGGCGCCGCATCACCGATTTCTGGCGCAGCGACTTGCGTACCATCGGCATCGTCAGCGCGATGATGACAATCAGCGCCGTCATCAGCTTCATGTCCGTCGGCTCCAGCCCTACCCGCAGCGCAAGCGCTACGATCACGCGGTACACCACCGCGCCAAGCACAACAGCCAGCGTCGCGCGCAGCACCGTACGTGAGCCGAACAGCGCTTCGCCGATAATGACGGAGGCCAAACCGATGACGATCATCCCGACGCCCATCGTAATTTCCGTGAACGCGGAATACTGGGCGATTAACGCACCCGACAGAGCTACCAGTCCGTTGGACAGACTGACTCCTACAATAATCGTATTGTCGGTATTGACGCCAAAGCTGCGAATCATCCGGGGGTTATCGCCCGTCGCTCTCAGCGCCAGCCCCGTATCCGTATGCAGGAACCAGTCCAATGCGAATTTGACCAGCAAAATAATAAAAGGCATCACCAGCCATACCTTCACATCCGTCAACACCGTGTCCATGCCGAGCAGCGGAATATTGGACTTGCCCATAATCCGCAGATTAATCGAATACAAGGCGATCATCATCAAAATCCCGGAGAGCAAGGCGTTGATCTTGCCCTTCGTATGCAGCAGCCCGGTGCAGGCGCCCGCCACCAGACCGCCGGCAAACGCCGCAATACTAGCCAATAGCGGCGAATAGCCGGCTGTAATCATAACGGCTGCGATCGCCCCCCCAGTCGTAAAGCTGCCATCAACCGTCAAATCCGGAAAATCCAAAATACGAAACGTCAAATAAACGCCGAGCGCCATAATGGCATACAACGTGCCCAGCTCCCATGAACCTAACATAGCTGTTCCCAATGCTGAAAATCCCAAGGTTCGTCCTCCTATCCCTAAAAAAGCGGGAGCAACATCTCTCTGTCAAGAGAGGCTGCCCCCACTCCATCACGCTGCGTTCGCCGGAAGGCAATTCCAGCTTACTTGCCTGCGTTCAGCAGGTTGCTCTTATCCT
Organism: Paenibacillus filicis; assembly: GCF_038070315.1. NCBI lineage: Bacteria > Bacillati > Bacillota > Bacilli > Caryophanales > Paenibacillaceae > Paenibacillus > Paenibacillus filicis. The sequence continues at coordinate 33,472 of NZ_JBBPCC010000035.1, forward strand.
GCATCTTGTTCTTCATCGAATCCGTAATCTCCACGCCTTGAGCCTTGGCTGCGCTGGCATTGATGATCAGATCGAGCTTGTCCGGGTAGCTGACTTTCATGTCGCCCGGCTTGGCTCCCTTCAGAATCTCAACGGCCATCTTGCCGGCCTGGTAGCCATGGTCATAATACTTGAAACCATAGGTCGCGATCGCGCCCTTCTCTACCGTATCCCGGTCACTGGAGAAGAACGGGATTTTTTTCTCATTGGCCACCTTGATGATCGATTCTACGCCGCTCACGACGGTATTGTCGAGGGTAACGAAGATCGCATCCGCACGGCCAACCAGTGATTCGGCAGCCTGCTTAACCTCGGAAGCATTCGATACGGAAGCCTTGACGACCTTGATATTGTGCTTGGCCAGTGCTGTTTCAGCAGTTTTTACCATGAAAGCCGCGTTCGGCTCGCCCTCGTTCACGACGATACCGACCGTCTTCACCTTAGGAAACTCCGCTGCGATGAAGTCCATCAGCTTCGGAGTCGCTTCCGGATGCGTATCCGCTGCTCCGGTCACATTGCCGCCCGGCTTCTCCAATTGCGTGACCAGCTTCGCGCTGATCGGATCAGTGACGGCGCCGAAGAGCACAGGCGCATCCTTCACGTTCTGGACGACCGCTTGAGCGGATGGCGTCGCAATGGCGAACACCAGATCCTTCCTATCCGCTGCGAACTTCTGGCCAATCGTCAGGTTCGTCGTCGAGTCGCCCTGGGCGTTCTGATAATCGAGCTGCATCGTGTCCTTGTCGATGAAGCCCCCATCCTTGAGCGCTGCGATGAACCCTTCGCGCGTCGCATTGAGCGAAGGATGCTCGACGATCTGCGAGATACCGACTTTCACGACTTTTTTACCATTGGAAGCGCTTCCTCCGGAAGCTCCACCAGACTCAGGCGTTTTCGTCCCGCACGCAGAAAGCACGAGCGGCACGGCGACGAGTAAAGATAAAAGCTTGAACGATTTTCTCATAATTTTGCCCCCCATATCTTTGTAACGTAAAGATGTTGTAACGTTAAGCTGCTTTAACGCAATACTGTAATAATAGTATGGACCGTCCTGATTCGTCAATAAAGATTCAACTAACGTTCAAATGCGATGACAGCTGAAAAGCAGGGTAAACCCACAGGTTTTTATCTATAAAATTCAGCTTGTTTGTTATTTTTTGTAAAATAATACAACACTCTGCAAACGTGTCTCTAAGCTCTCTTTCTGGCAGTCATTCCAGCAACTTGCTTCTACATCGTCCGCTCCCTCATGGTACAATGAGAACACAACAAGCCCCGCCCCAGATCAGGGGATCGGGGCGGTACCGGATCTAGGAGGCTTCCTATGAAAATCGCCGTTTTCCTTGTCTTGCTGCTGCTTTATCCCTTATTCCTTCGGCTCATTCATATCTGGGACATGCGGGCCATTCCGCTTATCCTGCCTTATGCACTGGCATCTCTGTCCGTGATTATTCTGGCGTCAGAGATCGGTTCTTTTATCCTGAAGAAGTTCTCAAGAAAAACATAACACGTAAGTTCGAGCGTTGTGCCTATTCACCCTCTCTCCTTAACCAACCAGAGAGCTTCCCAGACCGTATAACAGCCCCAGCAATACAATAATCCAGGGCGGCGCCTTCGCAAATTGGAGCAGAGCGAACAGGACTGCTGCCGCAGCCAGGTCTGCGGCTCCGTTCACTGCTGAGATCCAGATCGGATTGTAGAATGCGGCGGCCAGTATCCCGACCACCGCCGCATTGACGGCCGCTACGCTCCCTTGCAGACGCGGCTGCTTGCGCACAACATTCCAGAAGGGAAGCACCCCGAATACAAGCAGAAATGCCGGCAAAAAAATGGCCGCGGTCGCTAGCAGCGCCCCTCCCACGCCGAAGCCTGCCATTCCCAGATAAGATACAAAGGTGAACAGTGGCCCGGGGACAGCCTGCGCGGCCCCATAGCCCGCCAGAAAGTCTCCCCTGCTCACCCACCCGGCAGACAAAAACTCCCGCTCCAGCAATGGTAAAACCACATGGCCTCCGCCAAAAACAAGCGAGCCGGCACGGTATACCCCATCGGTCATTTGCAGAAGCGGATGACCGGATGCCCTGCTCAGAAGGGGGAGCAGCACCAGCAGAAGTCCAAATAGGAGCAGACAACAGGCCCCAGCTAGCTTGCCAATACCCATTGGCGACTCAGCGAACATCGGTTTACCCTCTTGAGTCCGCTCAGCTCGGCGAAAGCAGCCGAATATTCCGGCAGCGGCCAGCACGGACACTTGGCTGTAGACGCTTGGCCAGAGCAGGGATACCGCTGCTGCCAGCAAGGCAACTGCGGCCAGCGCAGGTCCGGTTATCAGCTTCTGTCCCATACCCAGTACGGCATGAGCCACGATAGCCACAGCGACCAGCTTGAGACCGTGGATCCAGCCCATCGATCCCGGCGTCGCATACTGGATATAGAAACCGAATAGCATAAGCAGCAGTGCAGAAGGGGCGGTAAAACCAAGCCAGGCCACCACGCCGCCTAGCCAGCCGGCCCGAATGGTTCCTATGCCGATCCCGACCTGGCTGCTTGCCGGTCCGGGCAGAAACTGGCACATCGCCACAAGCTCGGCATAGGACCGCTCATCGACCCACCGTCTCCGTTCGACATATTCATGCCGGAAGTAACCCAGATGAGCGACTGGACCTCCGAAAGACGTGAGTCCCAGCTTGAGGGAAGAAGCAAATACCCCCAGCAGGCGGGCGCTGTACGCCTCCTTGAAGCCGTCTTGCCGGATACCCGCCGCACCGCCGCTATCAGACATCTCTACACTAGCCTTTTCCCGAGCTTTGTTCATCCCCACCGATCATTCCCTCCAGGCGCAGCCTATTCACACCTATTGTATAGGGAGGAGACCGTTTTAGACAAGCCAAATACGCAGAAGGCTGTAAGCCAAATAAATCGCCGTTCCCCACATAATCACAGCGGAGACTGCATGGATTCCGGACAAGAACCGGCCCGACGAATCCAGTCTGCCCGCTGCCCTCCCTGCCAAGCCTAATCCGAGAAACCAAAGCCAGGATACTCCGATGCAGGTTACCGCGAAGGCCGCCTTCACCGGTCCGGCATAGGTGAGAGAACTTGTACCGATGACTCCTACCGTATCCAGTACAGCATGCGGATTCAATAACGATACCGACAACGCGAACGTGACCTGTTTCTTCGCAGTGAGCGACCGGGCCGCGTCCTGCTTGTGCTCTGCCGCATGCGCGCGGTTCTTCCAGGTCACAACGCCCATATAAACCAGAAATCCGATCCCGAGCGAGAATAGTAGAATTCGAACCCATTCGTATTCGAACACCACGACCGACACTCCTAATATGGCTAATGAAATTAGCAGCGTGTCGCATAACGAAGCAGTCAGAATGGCTGGTATTGCACGTCTGAAGCGGGCGTGCAGCGCGCCTTGATTAAATACAAATACATTTTGTACGCCAAGCGGCAGGATCAGCCCCAAGGCCAGCATAAAACCATGAAGAATTGCTCCAAACATTCTCGATGCCTCCTGTATGGATGTCCTCCCCTATTCTAGAGTAGGAGACCACCCAAGGTCTCCATCCAATTGGTTGACTCCAGGCCCGACCAATTGGTTATAATAGACCAGATCATACTATGCAGAGAAAGCCGGGATGAAATTTCATGTCCGATGAATGGAGCTTGAACCCCTCGTCGCCGGTGCCGCTTCACCGGCAGATCTATGATTATATGAAGCGCAGAATCATGAATGGAGAATGGCCGGTCGGGACGAGACTTCCCACCCAGAGAGATCTTGCTGCCAAGTTTCAGGTTAACCGCAGTACAGTCGTTTATGCACTGGGCGAGCTGTCCGCTGACGGTCTGATCGCAGCTAGAGTAGGCCAGGGAACGGTAGTGGCCAATAATACATGGAGTCTGCTCGCTGCCTCGCCCCCTCCCGACTGGAATCGCTACGTAACATCGGGCTTGCATCAGCCCAATCTCCAGATGATCCAGCAGATCAATCGGGCGGAGGCGAATCCGGGGTTTCTGCGCCTCGGAACAGGGGAGCTGTCTCCAGAGCTGCTGCCTACCGATCAGATGAAGCAGGTGTTCAGCGGCAGCATGTCCAGCCGGTTTTCTTTGGGCTATTCAGAGCCTAAGGGCAGCCTTTACCTGAGAGAAATCATCAGCGCTTATTTGCAGACGAAAGGGATCGACGCTTCCCCCGCCTCCATCCTGATCGTCTCCGGTGCACTGCAGGGTCTGCAGCTCATCTCGCTGGGTCTGCTGCACGCCGGTTCTACCATATTCGTCGAGAACCCTTCTTACTTGAATTCGGTCCAAGTCTTTCAATCTGCGGGGATGCAGGTACACGGCATCCCGATGGACCGGCAAGGGATACAAACCGAATCCATCGGAAGACTGAAGCGGCAGCATAACGCAGCCTTACTCTATACGATCCCCTCCTTCCACAACCCGACAGGCGTTCTGATGCCGTCAGAGCGACGAGGCGAGCTGCTGCAGACGTGCATACAGGAGCGGCTGCCCGTGATCGAGGATGATGTGTACGGGGATCTATGGCTCGACGACCCGCCTCCGCCTCCATTGAAAGCCGGGGACCGGCAAGGTCTGGTCCTGTATATGGGCAGCATGTCCAAGACGCTGGGACCGGGTCTGCGCATCGGCTGGATCGTAGGACCCGAACCGGTCATGGAGCGGCTGGCGGACATCAAGATGCAGACGGATTACGGGTCCAGCTCCTTATCGCAGCATGCGGTCGCCGAATGGCTGTCCAGCGGACTCTACGAGCAGCATCTCCATCGTACCAGGGCGGCGTTAACGTCCCGCAGGGACAGCATGCTTGCTATCCTGAGCAAGCATTATCAGGAGCTGGCCGAGTGGAGCATCCCGCAGGGCGGCTTCTATATCTGGCTGCGGCTGGTGCAGCCAGTTGCTATGCGCCTGTTGTTTGAGCAGGCGTTGACGGAAGGCATCCTGCTGAATCCCGGGGCGGTATATGACCGGCAGGATCAGCAGCATCTGCGTCTGTCTTACGCGTACGCCTCCCTTGATGAGCTGGAGCGAGGACTGCTACGGCTGGCCGCGCTGATTCGCCTGAATTCCTGCCGCGAATTCTGACGCAATCCTGATAATGCCGTCATTTCATGGAACGTCTTCGCGGAGATATGCTATACTTGCAGCAGATTGTCACCTATTTGTACATAACCTGGAGGGGATTCCTATTCTTTACTTGGCCGCCTTTATGGTCTCTTTTCTTGTCGTGCTGCTGTTGATTCCTCCCCTTCGCAAGCTGGCCTTCCGCATTGATTTTGTGGACAAGCCCAAACCCGACATCGAACGCAAAATCCATCGTGATCCGATCCCTCTGACTGCAGGGCTCGCCATCTTCGCCGGATTCGTCATTGCATATGCGGCATTTGTTCCTTTGGAAGGCAACGGCTCCTTGTCCCTGCTCCTCGCTTCTCTGCTAATACTAGGAGTTGGTCTCGTCGATGACTGGTACAAGACCCGGGGCAAGGAGCTGGCGGCGTGGCCGAAGCTGATTGTTCAATTGTCCGCTGCCGTTATCGTCTATCAATCCGGCGTCGTGTTCTATGGCTTCAATAACCCGTTCACTGGTCAGGACGTGCTGCTTCCGGTATGGCTGCAATTCACACTGACGATTATGTGGATTTTCGGCGTGACGACGGTCATTAACTTCATGGACGGCATGGACGGGCTCGCGGGCGGACTTTCCGCCATCTCAGCCGTTACGCTGTTCGTCGTCGCACTGGCGAAGGGCCAGTCGGACTCGGCCATGATGGCGATCATTCTCGTCGGGGCCGCTGTTGCCTACCTCCGTTACAACAAGCCGCCGGCCAAAGTATTCATGGGCGATGCGGGAGCGACGCTCTTCGGCTTCCTGCTGGCCGTCGTCGCGCTAGACGGCGCCTTCAAGGGCGCGACCATGCTGTCGCTGGCCATCCCGATTCTAGCGCTCGGCGTCCCGATCTTCGATAATATCTTTGTCGTGATCAAGCGTATTCGCAACGGCAAGCCTATCTACCAGGCCGATGCGACCCAAGCCCACTACCGGCTGCTGCGCAGCGGTCTGAACCCTAAGCAGGTCGTGCTGTTTCTATGCCTGATCAATGCCTGCTTCAGCCTAACCTCGATTGTTCTCTTGTTGCTGAATGTATAAGCAATAGTCAAAAAAGGCGCTTGCCCCGTCATATATCGGGGCAAGCGCCTTTTTGAGTGGATCGGTGTACATTTAACCGGATGACTTGGCATGATGACGGAACGCCCACCTAATCAGATAAGGAACAAGAAACAGGATGAATAAGATGCGAAACATCTGGTAAGCAACGACCATCGAAACATCAGCCTGGACCAGAGTCGCCGTCACGCCCATCTCCGTCATACCTCCGGGGGCCACACTCAGGAACGCTGTCCCGAGCCCGATCGGCTGGAACAAGCTGAACACATACGCGAGCAGGAAGCAGAATCCGACGACGGCAATACCTCCTGCAAGGGAGTAAGGCAATAGCCTGCGCCATGAGCCCAGCGACTGCAGACGGATGCCTGCCCCGAGGTAGACGCCCAGACTCCACTGGGCAACCAGTGAGACGGATGGCGGCAGATGCGGCGGCTCCCAGCCTCCGACCGTCAGCACCGCGAGTACGATAATCGGGCCTAAGAACCAAGGTGTCGGCATGCGCAGCTTCCCTGCCGCCCAAGCCGCAGCTACCGCGGCGGCAAGTGCGAGCAGAGCCTTCGTCCAAGGTACAGTCATCCAAGACGCCCCTGCTGCCACTGCACTTGCTGCTCCGGCGGTTCCTGACAGTCCGCCAGATCCAGCAAGCCCGTGCACCGCAAGGAATGGTACGATAAAAATAACGGCGAGCAGCCGGATCGTCTGCATAAACGTCACGATGGTCTTGTCCGCGCCGGGAATCTCTTCGCCGAGCACGACCATCTGCGACAGCCCGCCGGGTACGCTGCCTACGAGGCTGCTGGCTAAGGTAATCCCCGTCGCTCTGGCAATCCAAGCTGCCATCAGCAGACTGAAGGCGACGGTAAGCACGGTCGCCCCCAGCATGGAGGGCAGCTGGCCCGCGATCTGGCGTAGGCTGTCCATCGTAACAGATAGCCCCATGCCATACCCGAGAATGAGCAAGCCACCGTTCCTCATCGCCACCGGCCACTGAACCTGCCGCTTGACCAGCCCCTGCCACAGCATCACGGCCGTCAGCGGCCCGAGCATCCAGGGCAGCGGGATATGCAGCAGCATAAACAAAGCTCCGCCCGCTCCGGTAACGGCAGCGGTCTCCACTAGCTTCCTCATGATGATGCTCCCCAGTTCCTCAATTCGTTATCGGACAGCCGCACATTACTTCAAGTTCTCAGGGTTTAGAGGCTCGAGATCGGCCACGACGAATCTGCCGTCCTTGCGCACCAATTCACCGTCGAAGTAAATCTCGCCGCCGCCGTATTCCGGACGCTGGATCAATACCATATCCCAGTGAACCGACGAACGGTTCGTGTTATCGGCATCCTCATAGGCGTTACCTGGCGTAAAGTGGATGCTGCCGTCGATCTTTTCGTCGAACAAAATATCCTTCATCGGCTTCTGAATATATGGATTGACGCCTATAGCGAACTCGCCGATGTAACGCGAGCCTTCATCGGTATCAAGAATTTCGTTCAGCTTCTTCGTATCGCTGCTCGTCGCTTCCACGATCTTGCCATTCTCGAACCGCAGGGTGATGTTCTCGAAGGATGTCCCCTGATAGATCGTTGGCGCGTTGTAGGCGATAACGCCGTTCACCGAAGTCTTCACCGGAGCCGTGAACACCTCGCCATCTGGAATATTCATCTTGCCTGCGCACTTGATCGCAGGGATTCCTTCGATAGAGAAGGTCAGATCGGTCGCGCCAGGACCGAGCAGACGCACTTCCTTGGTCCGTTCCATCCGAGCCACGAGCGCATCCATCGCAGCCGACATTTTGCTGTAATCCAGATTGCATACTTGGAAGTAGAAATCCTCGAACGCTTCCGTGCTCGTATTCGCCAGTTGGGCCATAGATGGGTTCGGGTAGCGCATAATGCACCACTTGGTATGATTGACGCGCCAGTCGGTCACCGGACGCTGGAACAGCTTCGTATACAGGCTCATCTTCTCCGCCGGCACATCGGACGTCTCCGTGATGTTATCCCCGCTGCGCACCGCCAGATAAGCATGCATCTTCTTCATCCGGTTCAGCTCCAGCTCGGCCAGCTGCGTGTACAGCTCCTCCGTTCCGCCGAGCATCAGACTCCGCGTCACCTCGGGATGACGGAACTCCAGGAACGGATGTCCACCGGCCGCATAAACCTCTTCAATTAGACACCGGGTCAATTCTTGGTCGCGCAGCCCGATCATTTCGATCAGCACGTTTTCACCGGGTTGCAGGTCAATGGAATATCTCACCAAGTTTTTGGCAAATTGTTTGAGTCTTGGATCACGCATATCATTCTCTCCTTTGAAACGGTTTGGAAACCCTATCCTACAATGTATCGCTTTTTGGCGGAAAGTTCAAATTTCCCATTGCCGATTCCGGATTTTTACAGGGAATCAACAATAGGCCGAAGTCTGAACGTGATCTGTTCGACCTCAACAAAAAAAGCCGGCGCCCTGGGGCGCCAGCCTCTGCTATACATGATTAATGACGATCCGGTCTGTCGCCGAAGACAGCACGCCTGCAGCCAGCAGCTCGTCCGTTGAGAAGAAATTCTCCAGTTCCCGCTCGGCGCTTTCCGGCGAATCCGAGCCGTGAATGACGTTCTCGCCGACATACGTCGCGAAATCGCCGCGTATCGTGCCTGGCGCCGCTTCCAGCGGATTCGTCTTGCCCATCATAATCCGGGAAACCTCGATCAGATTATCGCCTCGCCAGATCATCGCGAAGACAGGTCCCGATGTAATAAAATCAACCAGTTCTCCGAAAAAAGGCTTTTCCTTATGCTGCCCATAGTGCCGTTCCGCTTGTTCCCTCGAAATCGTCATCATCTTCGCGCCGACGAGTACAAAACCTCTGTTCTCAAAGCGCCGCACAATGTTACCGATCAGTTGGCGTCTGACGCCGTCCGGCTTCACCATCAAAAACGTATGTTGCATACTCGCACCCACTCCATTCGGCAAAAATTTCCAAGTAACGGTTGCGTGTCCACCAGTATTCCCGTCATTGAGGACAGCTATACGCAGTCATAGAACCTGACTCCACCTTACCATAGAATCTATTGTAAAGTAAAAGTTAAGGAATTGATGTGAGCGATCTCACAGCCGAAGCTATCATTGCCTGATCGTTACCCGGGTCCCGATCGGTACCAGCCTAGCTAGCGCCAGCACATCCTCGTTGAACATGCGGATGCAGCCATGGGAAGCCATCGTGCCGATCGACGCAGGGTTATTCGTCCCGTGAATCCCATAATGCGGCCGGGACAGCCCCATCCAGAAAACCCCGAAAGGTCCGCCAGGATTCGGCTGCTTGTTAATGATGCTATATTCCCCCTGCGGTGTCTGGGTCAATATTGTGCCAACGCCGATTGGGTAGGATTGCACGACCAGATTGCCATCCAGCAGATGCAGCCTTCTATCGGACAGATCGACGATGATACGGTATGCGGGCATGGTCTGTCTCCCTTTCCCTGAATAAGTGATTGCTTCATCCTATTCAGGAAGCGGGCGAATAGACAATACGCCAAGGAAAAATATCCGTATAGTCGTTGCTGGTCAGCGATTCCTTAGTGAGGAAGCTGGTTGCCCCATATCGCCAGGATCGCCACCACCTGCACGATAAAAATAGCCGGGATGCCGAAAGTAAACGAGCGATGCTTCGTCTTATGACGCCACATCCGCATCCCGACCCACATACCTCCCGAGCCACCGGCAGCGGCTACCAGGAACAATTGCTTTTCCGGAATCCGCCAAGCCTTCCTCCTGGCCTTGCCCTTATCGACGGCCATTAGAATGAGTCCGATTGCATTGATCAGCAAGGCGTATGCCCATAGAAATGCCACGTCCATCCTCCTTCCGTTGCCGCCCTTTCCCGAGAGGACGATTAATAAGCCGCCTGCAGAGGATCTTGGTCGGCCTCGGCCAGCTTCAAGCTCGCGCCCAGGGAGGCGAAGCTTCCGATAGCATCGTCGTAGCCACGCTCCAGATGCTCGACGCCGGTGATGAAGGTTTTGCCTTCGGAAGCGAGTCCCGCCAGTACCAGACAAGTACCTGCCCGCACGTCCGTGGCATGTACCCAGCCGCCGGTCAGCGGCCTTCCTCCACGAATAAAGGCACTCTCCTGGCGCACCTCAATGTCCGCTCCCATCCGGCGCAGCTGCGGCACATGATTGAACCGGTTCGGGTAGACCCGCTCGGTGATAATACTCTTGCCTTGTGCCCGGGTCAGCAGAGCGGTCATCGGCTGCTGCAGATCGGTAGCAAAGCCGGGATACATAGAGGTGCGAATGCGCGAAGCCCGGATCGGCGCGCCGCCGTATGCGGTGATGCTGTTCTCGTGAACATCCAGCCCCAGACCGCATTCCTCCAGCTTGGCTAGACAGGAACCCATGTGCTCCGGGATGACGTCATTCACGGTTACGGTTCCACCCGTTATGCCTGCAGCCATCAGAAACGCACCCGCAATCAGCCGGTCCGGGATCACGGTATGAAACCCGCCGTTTAGATAAGGCACGCCTTCAATCCGGATGCGGTCGGTGCCGGCCCCATAGATACGTGCGCCCAGCGAATTCAGGAATGCCGCCGTATCCACAACCTCCGGGTCAACGGCTGCGTGATACAGATGGGTCCGGCCCTTGGCCCGCACGGCAGCCAGCATAGCATTGATCGTCGCCCCGGACGTGATCGTGTCGAAGTAAATATCTCCGCCGATCAGTTCCTTGGCTTCCACCTCATAATAATCCTCGGCGAAGACGGTCTTAGCGCCGAGCGCTTGGAACGCCTTGATATGCTGATCAATCGGCCGTTTGGAGAAATCGTCCCCGCCCGGGAATCCTAGCCTTACCCTGCCGAACTTGGCCAGCAGCGCTCCGACAAAATAATAAGAAGCGCGGTACGATCCGGCTTTGCCGGGATCGATCGTGGCGCTATGTATGTAGCGTGGGTCTATCCAGAGCTCTCCGGATGCCTTCCTCTCCAGGCTCAGACCAATCTCCTGCCCGATCCGGGCGATCACCTTCACATCGTCGATGTTCGGTATGCCTTCCAGCCTGACGATATCGTCGGCCAGACATGCTGCAGCGAGCAGAGCCAGCGAGCTGTTCTTCGACCCAGGTATGCTTACGGTTCCTTGCAGCGGTCCGGATGGTTCAACTTCAATATAACGCACAGGCGCCCTTCCCTTCTTCTTCAGCCTCCTGAAGGCTGTTTGCTTATATAGAATCTAATTCCAGCATGTATCCGCTGCCTCTGACAGCGCTGATAGCGAACGTATCCTTCCCGAACTTCTTGCGAATCCGATAGACCAGCGCATTCAGCTCGTCCATCGTCACATCGGGAACCCCTTCCGCTCCGGTGGAGCGCTCAGGCCAGACCGTGCGCTTGATTTCCTCAATGGCTACAAGCCGGTCAGCTTGTTCATGCAGCAGTTGAAGCAGCAAATATTCCTTCTCCGACATGGCGATCCGTCTGCCGTCGACGACGCACTCACGTTTCTCCCACACGATAACGGGAGATGGAGCGATTGGCTTATCCGGCAGCTGCAGATGCTGCGTCAGACTAAGCGGCTCGAATTCCAGAGTCTGATCGGCGAATATATACGAGAAATGAAGCACGGTCATGCCTTTCGCCAGCTTGACGATATCGAAAGACTGCAGCGGATAACCGACATGCGGCTTTACCATCGCTCCGTTCAGCTCCGTCCCGTGACGCGAGCCAAGGTCATATAAAACAGCCTTGTCCCCTTCCCGGCGGATTACCGCGTGCTTTCTGGAAATAAAGGCGTTAGAAAATGCAAAATCCGGAGCGTCGCTGGTTGTCGCCCGTCCGATCACCGTCTCATCCGAAATGAGATCTAGACACGTACCCGAGCGAAACGGCTCCCCACGGATGACATACAGGCAGGCGTAAGTATCCAGAACGTTCCCCTCCACAAGCGCACCGAAATGATCGTTTTCCTCTTATTCGGTTTATACAGTTTTACTCATTTTTAATCATATCGTATTTTCAGTTGGAAGGGAAATGTGTGCACGCTGACGCTACAGTAACGGAACGGTTACGCCATGCGCCAGATCAGTCTAAAGACCTAAGATCTTCCCGCTATCTCTTGACAAGACATGCTATAATAAATCTTACGAAACAGCGAGCTCGCCCGGATGAATCCTGTCCGTCTGTCTATAAAAGAAAACGATTCCAGCTAGGAGAAAGCCCATGCGTCCTTCCATCCGCACTATGTCCGCGACCGTGATGTCGCTCGTGCTCCTGCTGCTTCCAACATCGGAACGGCTGCAACCCCAGCCAGATCTGCCGCCTCCGCTCCCTGTGATCGAGCATGTGTCTGACTGGACAACTGAGGAGCTGGCCAAGAAGCCCAACATTATCATTGTCCTTAGCGAATCGTTCTGGGATGTGACCAAGCTGCCGACGTTCGAGTTCAGTCGGGATCCGATCCCGATGTACCACGAACTGGCCAAGCGCTACACCTCCGGCACGATGCTCTCGCCGATGTTCGGAGGAGGCACCGCCAATGTCGAGCTGGAGGTGCTGACCGGCTACTCCTATCGGTTTTTCCCGCCGGAGTCGATCGTCTACGAGCAATTTCTCAAGCAGCCGACCGCTTCACTGGCCAGTCAGCTGTCCAAGCAGGGTTACACAACGACTGCGATTAGCCCGTTTCACCAATGGTTCTTCAATAGCTCTGAGGTTTACAGACATATGGGCTTCTCCAAGTTTATCAGTCTGGAGTATTTCAATCCGGATGAATACGTAGGGCCCTATATCGGGGATCATGCAGTGGCCAAGCGAATTATTGAGGAAAGCGAGCGCAGTCCCGGTGCGGATCTGATCTTCGCCAATACGATGGAAAATCATTACCACTACTGGCCCGGTAAATTCAAGAGCAATACGATCGAGGTCAAGGACAAGGGGCACGCCTCCGCCGAAGCCGTCGGCATCGCGGAGACCTATGCCCAGGGCGCCCAGGGCGCAGACCGGATGCTGCAGGAGCTGGTCGTTCATTTCAGCCAGGTGAAGGAGCCGACGATTCTCGTGTTCTTCGGCGATCATCTCCCCTCGCTGGAGAAAAATAAGGTTTACACCGAGACGGGATACATCAGCGGTGAGGATGATCCTGATTTCCTCCGCAAGATGCATGAGGTTCCGGTGCTGGTCTGGAACAACTACATGCCGGAGCTTCCCCGCGACCAGCTGGACATGAGCCCGGCATTCCTGGGACCGTATATTCTGAAGCTGGCAGGCCTGGAGGGCGGCGTTTACAACGATTATTTGAGCGGACTTTACCCGAAGATGCCGATCCTGCCACCTGAAGAAGATTACGACAGGCTGGGCATCGACCGAGGTCTCGCAGATGACTGGCAGAACCGCCAGCGGCAGCGCTTCGAGCACGAACAGCAGAACGCAGCAGAGGCGATTGCCAACCGGCCCCCGTTCATCCTCGGCTACGGCAAGCCGGAAATCCGCAGCCTCTCGCCGCTCGTCCTCCCGGAAGGCGGCGACGGCAAAGGTCCTGTGATGGTACATATCGAAGGCGGACGCTTCGGACAAGGCTCCGTTGCCTTCGTAAACGGCAAGCCGTTCACGACCAATTGGCTTAGCGAATCCTCTCTAAGCATCAGCCTGCCCAAGGAGTATTATGCTAAGCCAGGGGCCGTGAAGATAGAGATCAAGACGATCGACTCCAAGGAGAATGTGCTGGATGTATCCGAGCCGTATCTGCTGACCGTCGTCCCGCGCCAAAAGCCTTGATTCGGCACATGGGCAGCCTGCCTTGGGCAAACCGGAACAACGATAACACGTATACCCACAGACTGGACACTTAGAGACAAGTGCTAGTCTGTGGGTATCTTTTTTTAGATAAAAGTTAAGTCTTACTTATTGAAACCAAGCTTTACCTAAATTCTTCGTAAAATTCGTGTCGTTCAAAGGAACATTGGCATCCACGAAATCGGTCGTATTTAATGCATCCCTTGCGGCGGAAGTTAAATCGTCCCAGCCGATTAACGGTTGAGTTCCGCCGGTTTGATTCGTAGGATACAAGCAATTGTTTAACGGCCAAATACTTTTATATTCAACCTTAGGATGAGTTCCATTCGTGTTGGATCCGCTTGGAGCTTCCTTTGTAAATTTTCCGTGCTGAGAATAAGCAATAGACAGTATTTTCGGATTGTCAACGGCTGGATCGTCAACCCACACGACAGCTGCTTCCCAGTCATGTCTATGACCCATTCCCGGAGAGGATTCATCCTTAGGGAAATACCAAGCATACATAATGGCCCATACTCCATTGTACCATGTTGAACGTGCATATACTTGTCCGGTGTTGGAACTGCAGCCGCTGCTAGCCCCTCCGGTAGGTTTTAAGCCTCCACTTGTATTCCCTTGCGCATCTACAGCAGGAAAAGGCACACATGCGGTAGTCACCTTCAACGTAGGTTGAAACAGCTTCGCCGCTTTTTGAGTAGTCGTGGTGGGAGTCACTTCTGCGAATCCAGTTACTTGGTCATGACCGATGACAGCCGCCTCAGCTCTTGGAACTAAGGGAATCGTTGCTAACATTGTCAGTACAAGCGCCCACGTCAAAGTTCTCATTTTAATTATCATTGGTTTACCCTCCAGTTTAATCATTGGATTCATCCGAAATCCGCCTCAGTAACTCATTCATGCGAACAGGAATCTCATGCTTCAACTGCTGCCACGTGACGAAGATGCCGTCCGGCCATTCATATTTCCAATAACGATTGGCAGCCTGAAAGCGAAAGGTCCGCAAATGCTGTTCAGCCAGCTCATTTAACCGTTCATCTGCGGCAAAACTGCCGGTAAACATGTCCGGTACAAGGACACCGCCTACACCAGCCCTTTCGTCCGTAAAAGCCGGAACATCCGGGTGCAGCTGAAACAGCTCGGGGATGGGGGAAAAAGCATGCTTGCCTGCCTGAACCAAGAGCTTCACATGCGTCTCCTGCTCCAGATTGCTGCGGTCAGGCAATAATCCCAAGAAGTACTTGCCGTGGAAGCTCGCTTCGCAGCGCACCACTTCGCCTTGATGTCCGATGTTTACCCAGACATGCTCCAAATCATACAAATGCTGAATATCATAGTCCCAGTAAACAGCATATTCGAGCACGCCTTTGACTTGTTCCGGTTCAAAGTTAAGCTGTCTTGCAAAGGAAGGAGAAGGCCCCTTCTCTTCCAGATAAGAGATGCCGACCCGGATCGGCTTGAAAGGCTCATGCTCATCCAAATACATCGTTGGTGCGTAAAGTTCAGCCAACTGCAGCCATAATTCCTGTGTCATTGGTTTACTCCCCTTTGAAAACTTAGCGGGCGGATAGACGGGTTCGCAGCATTTGCACGCTAGTCTTAATATCTTCTGGCGAGCAGTTTGGTTTTAACTCAAAAACTTTGAGCGGGGCTGCTGCGATCGCTGGCAAAAAGCGCTCGAAGGATTCAATATCCTCACTATGCACGTAAGGGCACCAGTGATTGGACAACCCGACGGTATCATGGATATGCATGCTCATCTTTTTAAAAATCATTATAGACGCAGGACTTCCGAGGGTGATGTTAAGATATGATGAAAACGGGCTATCCTGCCGCTAAACGAGAGAAAAAGACAATTTTTTAATAGAAAGTAGGAACTTTGTTAGTGAGGAAATTACGATTCATGCAGCGCTCAAAGGGAAATTAAAAAAAGATGATCCCTGAACATCCAGGAATCATCTCCAGCTTTTTTATACATATATCCAGGGGGTTACGCGGTTCAAGCTCTGTGGAGGCGCGCCAGAAGATTCGTACGCACCGCGGGCCACTCCTCCGCGAGGATGGAATAATACGCCGTATTCCTGATCCCTCCGTCACTGGCGGGGACATGTGCCCTGCGGACACCCTCAAACGCAGCGCCTAGCCGCTGTATAGCAGAACGGGACCGTTCGTTGCGGGCATCGGTCTTGAGTGTAACTCTAACCGTATGCCATGAGTCAAATGCGTGAGCAAGCATCAGAAGCTTGCATTCGGTGTTGACGCCGCTGCGCTGTACCGAGGAGGCAAACCAAGTGCTCCCGATTTCGGCTACGGTTGGCGGGTTCTCATCCGAAGGTGAAGGTCCGGTGGCAACACCGGGCGGCCACGGAGGAGGCCATGAGAACACTTCAAGATCCAGAAACCTTGTCGTTCCCACAATACGTCCCGTCTCCAGATGGCGAACCGCAAATGGCAGTGCCCGGCCTTTCTCCAAGGACTGTAGCGCGCCTTCGACATAGCGCTTAGTCTCGTCCGCTCCATCCGGCACATTCGTATATCCGTAAGTTGACCTGTCTTCCGAGCCAGCGGAGCATAGATCAGGTACATGGTCTATCGACATAGGCTCCAGGGAGACTAGAGAGCCCCGAAGCGTCACTGGAGTAAGCATAGTATCGCATCCTTCTACATTGAGATTCATGGCATGGACCAAACCTGTTCTTCATTCTGCCCCACTCCAGGGTCCATTCCCATGATGTTCCGCAGAGCAGAGACTTTCTCTCCCCACGAGTGCTTGGATCCTGTCGATTTCTGCGCTTGCCCGGGAAATATCGTACGGATCACTTCCGCGAATCCGAATCACGATCTTCCGAGCCGTACCAGATGCTTCTTAGCTCCTCGCTCGTAACCAGCAATTCCTCCAGTGTCCCTTCGGCCTCGATCCGGCCCTGATTCATCACGATGATCCGGTCCGCTCGGGACAAGGCTGCCTTGCGGTGGGACACGACCAGACAGGTCGTCCCTGCGCGCAGCTCGGCCAGACGGTCCCACAGCTTGCTCTCGGTATCCACGTCCAGAGCGCTGGACAGATCGTCGAAGACGAGCAGCTCCGCCTCGCGGACGAACATCCGTGCCGCCGCCGAGCGCTGGGCCTGGCCGCCGGAAAGCTTCACTCCGCGGGGGCCGATCACGGTGCCCAGCCCATCCGGCAGCCGTTCCACATCGTCCTCCAGCACCGCCGAACGGATCGCGCGCTCCATTCGTTCCTCATCGGCATTCAGCCCGAGTAGAATATTGTTGCGCAGTGTATCGCTGTACAACCGGGGGATTTGCGGCGTATATGCACTGTGCGGAGGAATAAAGTGGGTTCCGGGATCGGCGATAGGCCTCCCGTTCCATCGGATGTCTCCCTCCTGCTTCGGCAGCAATCCAAGCAGCGTCCGCACCAGCGTCGTCTTGCCTGAGCCCACCCTTCCCGTGACCACGGTGAACGAGCCCCGCTCCAGACTCAGATTCACCCCGTGAATCCCGCGTCCCGTCTCCGGATGCATATAGGTCAACCCATCGAGGTCCAGCCGTTCGAGACGCCCGGCTTCCACTCCTCCGCCAGCCGTATGGCTGTCCTCCTGTGGATCAGGCAGCTTGCCTCGCAGGTACAGCGGATGATGCTCGGTCAGCAGCTGCGGGTCGGCTCCCTGCAGCAGTGACATCAGACGGTTCTTCGCTACCGTGCTTACTTTGAAATACGTAATGAACTTGCCGAAATTCTGAATGAATTGCGTCACGAAGCTAAGGTAGTACACGAACAACGCGAAGTCTCCGACTGTAAACTCTCCCGTACGCATCGACTCGGCAGCCAGCAGCAGAATCAGACCTGTCCCCAAGTTGACGGCGTTGGAGAATATAGAGTCCAGCGAAGTCGTCAGCAGCGTGTCCTTCAGCATCGCCTGCCGGCGCTCATCGCTCAGCTTGCGGAACCGGCGGATCATCCGGTCCTCCGCTCCAGCTACCTGAATGGACTGAACCGTGCTGAACATCTCACTGATCGCGCCCGTCACCTGACTGGTTGCTTCCCGGCTGGCTGCCCGGTACTTCTGCAGCAGAGCCGTAGACAGCTGAGCAGCCGAGACGACGAGAATGAGCGGCAGAAATACCCACAAGGTCATCTGCGCATCAATCCGCATCAGCAGCACACAGGATACGGCGGCAAAGACGAGAAACCCCAACACATCGACCGACCAGCTCACACTTTCTTCCACCTGATCGACATCGTCGCGGAAGGAACTGATCGCTTCGCCCGGCGATACTGGAATCGCGCGAGCCCCTGGCTCCTTGAGTACATGGCGCAGCAGATTTCTTCGCAGCAGCGCGCCGATCCGGAAGCGGAACTGCACGTCTGTGACAAAACCGAACAACACGAAGCTTACGCGGGCCAGAGCCGCCATCAGCAGCAGAGTGAGCAGCGAGCCCAACCCCAGTGTATAAGAGGCGTGCCCGGATAACTCGTCGAAAAACTGCTTCGTCAGCAGTCCCGGCACGATCGGGGCCAGATAGATGAGCGACCAGGCCAACGCATTCAGCATATACAGCACCTTGCGGTAGCTGACCAGCTTCCATAAAAAACGGAATGTCGTCATGCCAGCATCTCCTCCATTCCGATCTGCAGCATGCGGCTGTAACGCGAGCCGGGATCGGCAGCCAGACGAGCCCGTTCTCCATCCTCCACGACACGGCCCTGCTCCAGCACCAGAATACGGTCCGCGCGCTCGATCGTAGCCAGCCGATGGGCGATGATGATACAGGTACGGCCCTGCAGCAGCTTGTTCATCGCTTGCTCGATGCGCTGCTCGGTTGCCGGATCGAGTCTGGATGAGGCTTCATCGAGGATGACAAGCCCCGGATCGGTCAGGAAGACGCGGGCAAAGGACAGCAGCTGGGCTTCCCCGGCCGATAGTCCTCCGCCCCCGGAATCCAGCCTCGTATCCAGTCCCTGAGGCAACGACAGGAGCCATTCCCTCAATCCCAGCTCGCCGAGTACCCCGATGATCCGCTCATCGTCAACGCTCTCGTCGAAAAAGGTCAGATTATCCCGAATCGTCCCTTGGAACAGCTCGATGGTCTGCGTGACCATCCCTACCCGGCTGCGCAGCTCCCGCAGCTTGGGCTGCCGGATATCGATGCCGCTGAGCATAATCCGTCCGCCAGCCGGATCGTAGAAGCGCAGCAGCAGCCGGGCGAGCGTCGACTTCCCGCTTCCGGTTCGCCCCAGCAGTCCCAGCACCTGACCCGGCTGCAGACGGAAATCCACCTCCGCCAGCGTAGCCTGTTCTCCTTCGTAGGAGAAGGACACTCGCTCCATCGCGACGGATAATGGGCCGGCAGGCAGCGGAGCCCCTTCTCCGTCCCGGATAGACGACTTCGTCTGCAGCAGCTCGCGCACACGCCCGATGCTTGCATCGGCTTTCTGCAAATCTTCCAGCTGCGTGCGGATCTGCTCGATCGGCTTGGCCATCAGCTCGGTATAATAGAAAATCATATACACCGTACCCAGCGAAATGGAGCCCTGCTTAAATAACAAATAACTGACCGCAAAGGCCACTGCGTTGCCGATCGTAAATACGATGATCGTCGTGATCCACATCGAAGCCCAGCCGAAGAACGCCCGCACCCGTAGCGGCAGCCACTCTCGCATCAGGGTAAAAAAACGGTGCATCACGTATCCCGTCGCACCGCTTGCTCTCGTATCTTCCGTCCCCTCCAGGTGCTCGCCCAGGAACCCGTAGAACCTGGCGCTTACCTCTCTGACTTTGCCCCAGTGAGGTACGGCCAACCGGCGTATGTAGCGGATTGCCAGCAGAGCGAGTATAACGAAGAGCAGCATGCCCCCACCAATCTGCCAGCCCTCCCGAAACAGCAGCACCAGCATCCCGGCTACCAGCAGCATATTGCTGACCAGCATGATGGCGAAGTGAGAGAAGAAGTTGGACAGGTTGTTGATGTCCCCGTCCACCCTTTCGATAATCGAGCCTGAGGTCTGCGTCTTGTGGAAGGCCATATCCAGCTTCAGACAGTGCGCAGCCACATCGCTCCGCAGCTGATTGGTCGCCATCCAGCCGACATTCGCTCCCAGATAGGAAGCGTATACAGTTACGAGCTGCTGGACGAAAGAAACCCCAATAAACAGAATAGCCGCCCAGATGAGCGGCGTTCCACTTGATAGCGATTGGGCCGTATCGATAAAATAGCGGATAATCTGCGGATTCACCAGCTGCAGCGCTATGCCGAACAGCAGCAGCACCGACAACAGCGCCATCCGCTTGCGCTGCGGCCTCAGATAGTTGCGGAACAGCGAGAGGTACTCGCCCACCGGAATACGCGGCAATGCTTTACTTTTCCCCATGCTTCCCCCCTCTTTCTTACCGTACCGCTATTCTATCATGAGTCCGCCGCACTTGACCAAGTAAAAAATCATTGTAAATCTAAGAATGCTGCAGCAAAGCATCCATCCTCAAGATGCATACAAGACCAGCATCCCCCTGTCCCACACCTGAGAAAAACGCCATGTCCTCTCCCGTAATCTGCGCAGGAGGGGGCTGAATTCGGCTGAAGGAGGTGACCTGATGCACGCAGTCTACAATAATACCCATCATGCCTTCTCGGTGAGGCACGACGACAATCCGCGTCGCTTTCGTATATGCCTCCTCCGGGTAACCGAAGCGCGAGCGCAAGCTGATGACCGTGATCAGATTGCCCCTTACATTCACCACACCCTTTACATCTTGACGGGTACCTGGAATTTCCGTGACGGCCTGCATCTTGATAATCTCATGAACGTCTTCGATTCTGAGGGCATACCGTTCTGATTCGATTCCGACCTCGATGTATTGCTCCCGTCCAACCCCTGCCACCCGGGTGTCCTCCTCCATCACCTGATTTTGAAAATTTCC
Organism: Paenibacillus filicis; assembly: GCF_038070315.1. NCBI lineage: Bacteria > Bacillati > Bacillota > Bacilli > Caryophanales > Paenibacillaceae > Paenibacillus > Paenibacillus filicis. The sequence continues at coordinate 54,406 of NZ_JBBPCC010000035.1, forward strand.
ACCGCACTGTTCAATTCTTCCGCGAGCAGCGCCAACGATTGAGCGGCCGAAGCGGTTTCCTCGCTGGCTGCCGCTGCCTGCTCGGTCGAAGCCGAGATGCTTTCGATGGAAAACCGGACTTCCGAGGTTTGGGCGGCCTGTTCCTCGCTCGCCGCTGCGATCTCCGTGACCTTACTCGCCGATTCATTAACCAGCGAGAAAATGCGTGCGAACGCTTCGCCTGTTTTTTGCGAATACGTCACTCCCTCGTTGACGGCTGATATACTGTGCAGGGTGTTCTGCTGCATGCCTTTGATAATGACGGTGATTTGCTTGGTCGCATCGATGCTTCGCTCTGCGAGCTTACGGACTTCATCGGCTACGACGGCAAAGCCTCTGCCCTGATCGCCGGCTCTAGCCGCCTCGATGGCCGCATTCAGAGCGAGCAGGTTCGTTTGATCCGCGATATCATCGATCACCTCGATAATGTCCCCGATTTTATTGGAGTCCTCTTCCAGACGGGACATCTGGCTGCTGATGACGTTCATGCCGTCGATCGACGACTGGAGTACCTGACTTCCTTCCTCGGCCAAGCTCATCGTATTGCTCGTCAATTCCGAAGCCTGCTCCGCCCCCCGGGCAACCGAGTTGATCGCAGAGGACAGCTCGCTAAACAGCTGGTTAATCGTCTGTGCGGCCCCAGCCTGACTCGTGCTGCCGCTGGCGATCTCCTCCGTGCTGGCCGAAATCTCCTGAGCCGCAGCCGACAGGCTGGAGGCTGAATTCAGTACAGACCGGATGATCTGCCTCAAATTATCCGTCATCGTGTTGAAGGAATCGGCCAGTTCTCCAATCTCGTCACGGTTGCGCACGCTCAGCGGCTCTTCTGTTAAATCCCCTGCAGCGATGCGCTCGGCCGCCCTGGACACGGCCAGGATCGGCCGGGAGATTTGCCGGCTGATGAGAAAAGCGATGCCGGCTCCCGCCAGAATGGCAATCACGCTGATCAGCAGCAGGGTGCTGATGGTGGATTCGACCTTATTGCTGTTATCCAAGCTTCCCTGATCCAGCTGTTCCTGCTGATAAGCGATAAATTCCGTCCCAAGCCTGGAAATATCCTCTACGATCGGACCGGCCTGGTTTTCAATAATGTCCAGGACGCTATTCATGTCACCCTGCTTCTTGCTCTGAATGGCCTGATCCGTCAGCTGTTTGTACCTGGCCTCCTGCCTGTTGATCTCGCTCAGCAAATCCTTGGTTTTCGTAACGGTCAGCATCTTGGATATCTCATTGCTTTTGGCCGTAAAATCGGTCCGTGCTTTCTCCAGCCCGCTCAGATACTTGTCGCTGCCGGTAAGCAGGTAGCTGCGGTTCATTAATTGCTGCTGCCGAATAGTCAGCACCATATCTTTAATGATGCTAACTTTGGCGGCCCGGTCTTCGATCAAGTTGCTATAAGACTTGTCGATGGCCTTTAGCTGATAATAACTGATTCCGGCTATAACTGCCAAGAGAAGCAATACTGAAAAAAATCCGCTGTACAATTTTTTAGCTACAGTCATCTTCATGGCCCAAACACGCTCCCTTGAATGTAAGTAAACCTTCGCTTGCCATAAAAATAGAGTCTCCGTCTAATCCGGAGGCTCCATCCTGTCTTTAGTAAAGGACTGCCAGAAATACCCGATTCCGGGGCATTCCGGGAGCCCTGGCAGCAACCGCTTCCCAGTGCTCCCTGATACGTGAACGCTCCCTTAAAAATTTCATAATTGTTGGAAATATGCTTTGGTCTATTCCTCCCTGACCGTGATACAATCAATTCGTACAATTTACGTTGTTCGAATGGCTTAAGGAGGAAATCATGCATCTGTCGCACATTTCAACTGGTCTTTCCTTTTCAGAAGCTCATAACGAAGCTTACTCGGATGAACAGATCGTAGCCATGT
>NZ_JBBPCC010000036.1:0-53150 GCF_038070315.1 Paenibacillus filicis
CGCCTTCGCTTGGGCTACGACCCTCCTCCATTATGTACCATTTCCAAATATTAATTAAAGAACATACGCGGGTAGCATGTAGTGCTTTTAAAGGAGTCTTATCTTAACCTAAGCACTAAGAAAACACTTTATTTTCTTCTAACAACTAATTGAACATCTGCAGCAGCAGCGGAACAAACAATCTTCCCGAGATAACAAAAGCATCCACCCGGAGTCCAACAGCGGATTCCGAATGGATGCTTGGTTAAGCGACTAGCTATAGACTGTACTAGGCGGCTGTCCACCGTCCGGGCTTACCCGGTCTAACGGTCATTCAGCCACAGCAGCGGCTGCCGGATCGCCATATTCCGCCGAAGTTCCTCATTGCCCGGATCAGGGTCCAGACTCCTCCACAGCTCCAGAACCTGGCGCTTCTCCAAGGCCAGCCCTGCGAAGAGAAGGAAGCTCATCCCGACCGGCCAGGCGTCGAAGTGCTCGATGTCGCGGGCATACGGCCAGATTTCTTTATCAGCCAGATAAGGATATAGGAACTCCAGCCCCTTCCGGATGCCGCGCCCGTCCGGCAGCACATACGTCCACAGATTGTCCTGCTCCGTCGAGAGCAGATGGCACAGCGTCACCATGTTGTCCAGCACGAAGCAGGAATAGCTGTACGGCTTCGTCCGGGCTAGCTCCAGCGGGAAGCTGCCGTCTGCGCCCATCTGTCCCGGGAGCAGTACTTCCTTGTACGCCTGGCGGCATTGCTCCAGCATGTCCTCATGGCCTGTGAACATGGCGAAGGCCGCCGCCTGCACATACCAGCAGATGCTGTGGTTGTTGGGATGACGCCGCTCCTCCAGGCCGTGAGGATGCGTGCTCATCCACTGCAGATAATCGGCAAACCACTGCTTCAAACCTCTACACACCTCATCGGTTAGTGCCGCAGAACCCTGCAAGGCACCCACCGCCACCGGGATGTCGATCAGATGCAGCGTGTCGATGATGCCGATTCCCCGCCCGTCGCATACGCCGGGAATGGCCTGCGCGTAGAGTAAGTGCGGATTCATCCGCGTCTGCAGGTCCAGGAAGAACGCCTGCAGGAAACGTACAGCCGCAGCGGCGTACTTTTCCTCCCCTGTCAGCGCATACGCCGCAGCCAGCAACGAGACCTTCGTTCTCATCTGGCGGAGAATCAGCCGATGCCGGGTGAAATTACCCGGGTTGCTCTCTCCGTCGCGCTGCACGTAGGGAAGCCCGTCCAGCGTATCCGGGTTCAGCCACCAGTAGTCGCCGTTGGAGTAATAATCATGGGCGGTGCCCGGACTGTTCTCCGCTCTCGCATCGGTGATGCATACCGGCGGCTCATCCAGCAGCAGCTCCGCTTGGCGCGGAATACGCTCCGTATCCAGCCACTTCGGCCAATCGGCCCTCTCTAATCGGATGAGGAAGGACATCTCGTCACCACTCCCTTACTTGAGCAGATTTCGGGCGTCAAAGTCTGAGATGATCGTACGCTTGGCCGTTCCTGCCTTCTCCGCTTGATCCAGCCCGTCGTTATAACGCTTGTTCAAATCCCCGAACGCCTTGTCCAGAGGTGTCACGCCCAGGATGGTCTCGGCGATGACGCTCTGCCACGTCTTCCCTTCCACCTTGTGAGTCGGGTAGACCGGCCAGATCGCGTCGTCCTTCGGTGTGAAGTCCTTGAAGTTCTTGAGCGAAGGCTCCTTGGCCTGGGCGATGACCGAAGGTACGAGCGCCACGCCCTTGCCCTGCTCGAAATACGGAACCAGCACATCGTCACTGTAGATGTAATTCAGGAATTCCCATGCTTCTTTCTTGTGCTTGCTGGTCGACGAAATATACAGCCAGTTGCCTGCGGCGTTGATGTAGTTGGCGCCCTTCGGAGCCTGTCCGTCGATGGTCGGCAGCTGCGCCACACCCCATTGGATCGAGGTCGGGAACTGCGACTCGTAGACGCTCGGCTCGGCGGAAAGCGACAGATACATGCCGATCTTGCCAGCGGCAAACTGGTTGCGCAGCGGATCGATATCCAGCGACTCGTACCCCGGAAGCATACTCTTATTATCCACAATCTGCTTGACCGCTTCCACATAAGGCTTCAGCGTGGAGAACTCGTATTTCCCCTGGCGCCAATCGTAGATATCTCCGCCGTCGAGCCGGAGCAGCGGCATGATGCTGCGCTCAAACGCAGCCACCGGGTTCTTCATGTTGAGCGCGAAGCCGTAGACGCCGTCGGCCTTGCCCGCTTCCGTGATCTTCTTGGCGTAGTCGACCAGCTCGGCAAGCGATTTGGGCGGTCCGCTAAGCCCGGCCTTGGCGAATAGATCCTTGTTATAGATCAAGCGGAAGGTGGAGCCGTAATTCGGCAGGCTGTACAGCTTGCCATCCACCGAGTTGATCCCGTCTAGATAGAGCAGCTTGGTTCCAAACTTGCCCTTGATTTCCGGCGTCAGGTAGTCGTCGAGCGGCTCGATCGCTTTCATTTTCACCATATCGCTCAGCGCCAGCTTGCTCTTGGCATTCATGATATCCGGAGCCTCTCCGCCCTGAATCGCCGTCTGCAGCGCCTGCTCGTAATTGTCCGTCAGCACCTGGTACGTAACCTCGATCTGGCTCTTGTTGGTTTCGTTGAACTCCTTGATCTTGGCCTGCATCAGATCCACGTCGTGTCGCGCGTTGGTCCAGAAGCTCAGCTTCACCTTGCCACCCGGAGCGTCCGTCTGCTTGTCCGCTTCCTTGGTATTCGAGCATCCCGTCAGTGCAAGCGTCAGCGCTATACCGCATGTAAGCGCTTGTTTTTTAGATAGTGCCATATGATCAGCTCCCCTTCTTCCTCTGGTTACACGGTTGATTATAGGCTGGGTCCCTCTCCCCCAGGTAGAGAGGTAAATCTCGACACCCAGGGGGAATTTTCTCATTCGGGTACTCCATGATGCCTGGCTATCCCTTGACCGACCCGTTCGTAATCCCGCTGATGAAGGACTTGTTCGTCAGCATGTAGATGACCAGAATCGGCAGCATGGACAGCATCGAGCCCGCCAGCATCAGATGCCACTCCGCAGCGGCATTGGTCGAATATTTCAGCGCGATCACCCCTACCGTCAGCGGCCGCAGATCGGGATTAGTCATGGTGAAGATCAGCGGCAAAATGTACTGATTCCACGCATCGCGGAAGGTGAATAGCCCGACCACGCCGAGCCCAGGCCCGAGCAGCGGCAGCACGATGCGCCAGTAGATGCCGAAAAATCCGCAGCCGTCGATGGTCGCCGCTTCGTCCAGCTCCTTGGGGATCGACTTCACGAACCGCTCCAGCAGGAAGATGAAGAAGGACAGATGTGTACCCACGAAGATCAGAATAACGCTCCACAGCGATTTATGCATATGGAAAGTCTTCATCATATCGAACAATGGCCGGTAGGTAATAGCCCCGATGGTGACAAACATCGTAGCCGCCAGCACGAACAGAATCGCGCCCCGACCCGGGAAGCTTCTGCGCGCCAAGGCATAAGCCGCCATGGAGCAAACCAGCAGATTCAGCAGAGTCGACAACACCGAGATGAACAAGCTGTTCCAGGTGTACTTGGCGAAGTTCGCCCGCTGCCACGCTTCCAGATAGTTGGCCCACTGCCAATCCTTTGGCAATAGACCGGTGCTGTTCAACAGCTCGAAGTTCGTCTTGAACGATCCGAATAAGGTGAATAACACCGGATATAGGATCAAGAATACGATGCCCAGCAAAAATAGTCCGATCACGCCCCAGCCCAGCCACGCCCCCAGGCGAACGGATGGGGACACAGCGCGCCGCGCCGGCTTGATGTCCGCTGTCATACTGCTCATGCTTGCCGCCTCCTCTTACAATGTGCTGGATTTACGGGAAAGATACAGATACAGGCCTGTGATGGCGCCGACGATCAGCGCCGACACGAACCCTACCGCCGCTCCGTATCCGTACTGCTGCACGACCGCTTCGCCCTCCGAGACGGGGAAAAACAGCTTGTAGAGGTACAGGTACATGACCTCGGTCTTGCCTGCCGGTCCTCCGGCGGTCAGCACCATGATACTCTCGTAGCTCTTGAGCGTATTGACGATCGCCAGCATGATAATCATCTGCATGACGGGACCGAGCATCGGAATCGTAATCTTGAAGAACTGCTGGGTCTTGTTGGCTCCATCGATGGAGGCGGCCTCATACAGATCGTTCGGTATGCCCTGGAGCCCTGCCAGGAACAAGACCATATAATTGCCCAACGCCCCCCAGATGGCGACGAGGATGGCGGTCAGCATGGAATACTTGATGCCCAACCATTCGATCGGTGCCTCGATCATACCGAGGGAGATCAGCACGTTGTTGATGATCCCGTTGTAGGAGTTGAACATCAGGTAGAAGACCAGAGAGATCACCGCAGCGCTCAGAATGGTCGGCATAAAGATGACGGCCCGCACCGTATTGCGCGCAAATATTTTCTGATTCAGAATAAAGGCGATCAACAGAGCCAACGGCAGCGTCACGATCAGCTTGCCGAAGGTGAACACCCCTGTATTCCATACGGAATGCCAAAATTGCGGGTCGCGCGTGAACAACCGGACGAAATTATCCAGACCGATGAACTGTGCATCTGAGAAGCCATCGTAGTCGTAGAACATGTATTTGAACGCCCAGCCCATCGGATAGATCGCGAACAACAGAAGGAACACGACACATGGAAACACCATCAGGTAGGGCCCCGAGTAACTTCTCCACTTCTTCAAAGTCATCCTCATCCAAACTCCTCTCTATGTGGTTCAGCCATGGATTAAGTATAAAAGCGGGCTGACCAATCCTCTAGAGAGGTAATCCTCCTGCAGAGGGGGGGATATTCTACTCCGCGGGAGAGCTGGTGCCGAGCAGTGCGTCGCGGTATTCCGACGGGGTCTGACCGGTCTTTTTCTTGAAAATCTCACGAAAATACCGGCGGTCATTATAACCCAGACGCTCGGCAATCTCATAGATCGGGACATGCGGATCGATCAGCCATTCCTTGGCCTTGGACAGCTTGAGCTCGGTAATAAACTCGACGAAGGTCATCCCCGCTTCTTTCTTGAACAAACTGCTCAGATAGTTGGGGCTGACGCCGACGTGATCTGCTACCAGGGGAAGCGTGATGACTGACAGCGCCTGCTCAGCGACATACTGCCGGGCCTGCTCGGCGATGTTCTTGGTACCGGCTTTCATCCACAGCCGCACCTGCTGGGCCGCCTCCTCAGACAGCTTCAGCATATGCGCCCGCAGCTCCGCCAGGCTGATATTTTCGAAGGCCTCCTTCCATGTATGCCGGGCTGCGCCGGACAGTTCGTCATCCAACCCCATATCGTGCAGCAGCCTGTACAGAACGGCAGATAGCTGCAGGCAAGCAAGACGGATATCGTGCGGCGTGCCGCCCTGGCGGTGAAGCGATTGGAAGAACGGATCTATCCCGGCCTCGATCAGCTCCGGCTGGCCGCGCTTGACCCGGGTCAGCAGCTCCTGCTCTTCCACGACCGGATAGGCCGTCCGCTGCAAGCGGTAGCGGTAAGCCACGAGGTCCTCGTAATGCACGACCTGGTTGCCGCCGAAGAAATAGACATGCTCGATCGCTTCGCAAGCCTGGCTGTACCCGCCCGGTAAGTCCTTCAGCTCAGGACAGAGAGAGCTTACCCCGATCGTCACCGTCAGCTTGGAGTTCCGCTCGATCGCAAGCCGGCAGTAATCGGCGAATTGAAGCAGACCCAGCTTGATCTCCTTCTCCTCCTGGGCCGCTTCATAATTGACGAGCAGCGTGAGGCGCCCCCACTCGGAGTAGAAGGCGATGCCTGTGCCCCACTCCGACAAGCAGTCCCGGATAATGTTCTCGACGATGAAGCGGGTCAGCTCGACCTCCTGCACCGGGTGCTCGGCGATGTCCGCGAATCCGTCGATTGCCGCCACCAGCAGCCCGAAGCTGGACGGCTTGACCGGAATCTCCGCGAAGCTCCACTTATCCTGCAGACGATGCAGCCGGTGATCGCGAAACAGGACCAGCTCCGTTAAATATTGCTGCCGCAGGGCCGGCAGGCTGGCCTGCATCTTGCGCTGAAACTGCTGGCGCTGCTCATCATGCTCCCGCTGCTTGCGAATCTCCCCCAGCTCCTTGTCGATAAGCTGTGACAGTGTCTTGATATCGACGGGCTTCAGCACGTATTCCGAAGCCCCCAGGCTCATCGCCTGCTTGGCATAGTCGAACTCGTCGTACCCGCTCAGCACAATAAACCGCGCCTCACGCCGAACCGACCTGAGCCGCTCCATCAGCTCGATGCCGTCCATGTTCGGCATACGGATATCCGTGATGATTAGATCCGCCTGCAGCTCCCGATCCTTCTCTAGAGCCTCCGCCCCGTCATAAGCCAGCTCGACGCGCTCTACGCCAAGCTGGTCCCAGGGGATATGCTTATGGATACCCTGCACGACGCTTTCCTTATCATCTACCAGCAGCACTTTCATCTCGCTACCTCCTCGACTCTGATCCGGATTTCCATCACGGTGCCGATGCCCGGCTGACTCTCGGCATACAAGCGAGCCCGCTCGCCAAAGAAATACCCGAGCCGTTCCTTAATATTGCTTATCGCATAGCCCACGCCCGGTCCGGCTTCATGCTCCAGAGCGGATGAAGAGCTGTTCAAACGCTCCACTAGCTGCGGCTCCATCCCGATTCCGTTATCCTTCACCTGCAAAATCGCCCACTCCCCTCTCAGGAAAGCGGAGATGTGAATCTGAAACGCCCTGTAGTCATTCTGCTTGAAGGCGTGCAGTACGCAGTTCTCCACCAGCGGCTGCAGGATGATGTTGGGCACGGCCACGCGGGCCGCACGCTCATCTAGGCTAATCTCAAAGCTGAACTGTCTCTTGTATTGATGGTTGACCAGCTTCAGATAATATTCCACATGCTCGATCTCATGGGCAATCGTCGTCTCCTCATTCCCCTTATTCAGACTAAGCCTGAAAAAACGGGAGAGTGACAAGATGATATCCGGAGCGGTAGGGTCCTCGAACTCAAGCGACTTCCAATACAGCTCGTCGAGCGTGTTGTACAAAAAGTGAGGGTTGATCTGCGCCTGCAGCGCGCGCATCTCGGCCTTCCGCTTGGCCCTGCCCTCGTCCACGATCTCATGAAGCAGCTGCTGAATCTGCTGCAGCATATCGTTGAAGCGATGCCCCAGCTGGCCGATCTCGTCCTTGTGCTCCGAGGCGAACCGCACGCTCAGGTTGCCCAGCTTCACCTGATTCATCAGCTTCATCAGCTTGCGCAGCGGATTGGTCACCCACTGGGCGATAAACTTGTTCAGCAGGAAGGAGCAAACGAGCAGGACAAGCGTCATCACTGTCGTCACATACTGAATGGATCTTACGTTCTCCAGCAGCTTCGCCTTGGGCTGCACGACGACGGACTGCCAGCCCACGAAGGGGATGTCGGCGTGGCTGACGAGAAACGTTTCCCGGTTAATCTCCATTTCAAAGTGAGGCGGTTTGCCCTGAATAGGCTCTTGCTGCAACCGCTGAATAAACTCCTGGATGCCAGCGGACTCCTCCGACCGGAAGATCGGCTTCCCGGTCTCGTCTAGGATCAGGGAGAAGCCCTGCGGGGATAGCTGAATGCTCTTTAGATTATTAATAAATTTCTCCGTCGATAAGGTGATGACCACGTAGCTGTTCTCCTCCAGATAGCTGCTGTCGGAGGTTGGCCGGGTCAGGAGGCTTACAACATCGCCTTCACCTGCGAAGAGCGGATCGCGCTCCAGATACAGCCAGCGGTTCTTCTGTGTGTGCAAGACCTCCTCGTAATAAGGCGTTTCCTGGAAGCTGAGCGGCGTCCGCTTGAACGGGCCGTCGAAAAACTCCCCCCTGGGCGTATACATATAGATCTCTTTGATCGTGGTGGAATTCACCCGCATCTGCGAAAAAAGGGTAAACATGTTATTGAACACACGCGTATAAGACTCCCTTGAATTGCCGCGGCTCCAGTTCAGCGTCGACTTCATCGCCTCGCTAGAATTGATCAGATACATGCGGTCACTGATATTCTTCAGCTCATTGTTCATGTAACCGCTCAACTGATTAACCATCTGATTGGCCGCATTGTAGGCATAGCCCTGCAAGATGCGGGAAGCTTCGTAGTAAGAGAACGCTCCTGTCAGCGGAACGGCCAATAATATGACCAGTGACGTCGCTATAAATACCTTTCGCTCCAGGCTATAATTCCAGAACAAGTTCGCGAAGTACCGGAACACTGTGATCGCCTCCCTCTTGCCGTCCTTATTTTTTCATAGGGTTCCTCGCTAGGGCAAGGGTTATCATTTTACAATCCGGCTAGAAGAATCATCGTATAATTTCCCCCTTCCATCAGCTCCATGCAAAAAAACCATCCGGTTCATGGAACCGGATGGCGCAAATACGGGCGGACTGCCCGCTTATTTCATTAAAAGAAGCTCTCGAGCTGCTTCTGAATCTCTTCGTTCGTGCCGCCGACAACCTTCTGGAACTGCGGCTTGTCGAACAAAGCCTGGATCGGCTCCGGATAGGTCTGGCTGATCTGGCGAAGCCGGATCGCCTCGTCGAACTTGGCCGGATGAGCCGTAGAGAGCACAACCGCCGCTTCCCCGTCCTCCGCAAGCCGGTCCGAAGCTGCCGCTCCGCAAGCGGTGTGCGGGTCAAGCAGATACTGGTACTTCGCATGGTAGTCGCTGATCGTGTTCAGGCATTCCTCGTTCTCCACGCTATACGCTGCAAAATCCGCCTGAACCTGCTTCAAGACGTCGCCTTCGATCACGATGCTTCCTTCGGCCTTGAACTGAGCCATCAGAGAAGTCACCTTGGCCGCGTCCTCTCCGTACAGGTAGAACATATACCGCTCGAAGTTGCTGGCGACCTGAATGTCCATCGATGGGCTGTATGTTCCACGGAAATCTCCCGGCTGGTATACGCCTTCCTGGACGAAGCGGGCCAGGATGTTATTTTCATTGGTAGCCAGAATCAGCTTGTGAACAGGAAGTCCCATCTTCTTGGCGAGGTAGCCGGCGAAGATGTCGCCGAAGTTGCCTGTCGGCACGCTGAAGCTGATCTTGTTCGCCTGCCCTTGCTTGGCCAGTTGGAAGTAAGCATAGAAGTAATAAACCGTCTGGGCGAGAATCCGAGCGATATTGATGGAGTTAATCGCGCGCAGATGGTACTTGTGCTTGAATTCAACATCCGCGAACAGCTCCTTGATGATGCGCTGGCAGTCGTCGAAGGTGCCTTCTACCGCCAGATTCAGCACGTTGGCGTCGTCTACAGTCGTCATCTGCAGCTCTTGGACCTTGCTCACCTTCTGGTGAGGATGCAGGATGCAGATCCGGATACCTTCCTTGCCGCGCACGCCCTCGATAGCCGATGCTCCGGTATCGCCGGAGGTCGCGCCCAGAATATGAATGATGGAGTCCGTCTTACGGGAAACGTAAGCATACAGATTGCCCAGGAACTGCAGGGCAACGTCCTTGAAGGCAAAGGTCGGCCCGTGGAACAGCTCCAGCACGTAACGGCTGCCATCCAGCTGATGCACCGGGGTCACTTCCTCGTGACGGAACGTGGAGTAGCTGTCATCAACGAGCTTCTTCAGGTCCTCACGCGGAATTTCCCCGTTCACATACAGAGAGAAAATCTCCAAGGCAAGCTCGGAGTAAGTAAGCTGCTGCCACTGCGCCAGCGTATCCGCCGATACCTGAGGGATCTGCTCCGGTACGAGCAGGCCGCCGTCGTCGGCCAATCCCATCAGAATAGCGTCAATAAATCCTATCGGGGCTACTTGCCCCCGTGTGCTGATATATTTCATAAGCGCTCCCCTCGATGCTGTTAGATTTTAGGAATAGAACATTGCTGGATTAATCCAAGCTTTGCTTTTTCGCTGAGACCAAGGCATTCAAGACCAAACTTAGCTTGATCTCCAGCGCATGCACCATATATAAGGTGGCCACAAGCCCTACAATCGATCCTGCTACCGATACAGGCATGGCCCACCAGTTAGGAGACTCGACGAAGAAGGGAATGAAGGAAACCGACAAAATCGGCGGAGCGTTCAACTGGAACTTTCGAATCATCCATACGATCACGAGCATCGTGACGAATAACGAGATAACGCCGGGATAAACCGCATGAGCCAGCACACCGATCGCGGAAGCAAGAACGGCGCCCAGCGCCACCTTGACGACTTCCTTGGGATGCAGCGGACGTGAAAGGAACAGTAGACTGAACGCACCCAGCGTCGGGAAGAATAGCGTATGCAGCCCTTCTACATGCAAAGACAGCCAGTAAACCAGCATCAGATACAAACCGATGGCCACGATCTTCGTTCTCATGAACCTAAAGCCTTCTTTCGATCAGGATGGTAACCTGCCCGGACATATTGAACCCCTTCATTTTACCCCCCTGTCACTATACCGTCAAGGTATCACCGCGATGAAGGAAAGGAGCGAATTAAATATTCCTTGACCGGAATATTCCTGATATAGTATATTCAAATCAAGGGAACGGAAGCCGCTTCCTGACACGGTAATCGCAGTCCATCAGGATTGCAGAGGGGCATGGTTGTGTATGGATATGTCCGAGCATTTGCGTATTTTACTGGAGTCTGGGGTTGTGGAGGTGCAGGCGGAAGCCAACCGGCGCCATGACAAGCTTCGGGTAAAGCCGTTTCAGCAGATGGATGCCTGGCTGGACCCTTACCGCCGTACATGCCCCGAGCGGTATGACAAGCTGGACCATTATCTGCAGCAGCTCAAGGAACAACGGGAACGTCCAAACAATGAAAATTCAGGAGGCATGTCACATGGCGAACAAAATGACGTTTAAAGTAGAAGGCTCGGTACTGACTATGGAGCGGGTATTCGATGCGCCGCGCGAGCTTGTATTCGAGGCTTATTCAACAGCTGAGCATCTGAAGCACTGGTGGGGGCCGCGCGGCTGGACCTTGTCCGCCTGCACCGTCGATTTCCGCCCCGGCGGCATCTGGCATTACTGTATGAAGTGTATCGATAAGAATCAGGGGGATTTCTACGGATTCGAATCCTGGGGAAAAGCCGTCTACAAGGACATTGTAGCCTCCGAGAAAATCGTGTACACGGACTTCTTCTCCGACGCAGAAGGCCATGAAGCCGCAGGCATGCCGTCCTCAGACATTACGATGACATTCGAGACGCTGGAAGACAATAAGACGAAGATTACGAGCCGGGCCAGCTATGCCTCGGAAGAAGCGCTGAAGAAGGTTATCGAGATGGGGATGGAGCAAGGCATCAGCGAAACCTCGGATCGCCTGGAAGAATATTTGCTGACACAACGGTAAGACATATCTATGTAAGAGAAGAAGGTTCTTTTGCCGCTGTACCGGCTTGACAAAAAGAGGCTATTCCGCAGCTCATGGCTTGCGGGATAGCCTCTCTTTTTGTTCGTGCTGGTGACTGCCACATCCACGCATCAGGCTTCCGAGGACGTCGCACTGCCAGAGCTATATGAATCGGAGTAGTCGCTCCCTTTCTTCTCCCTATTCCATACATCCGCATACCCCGGGTCCTGCTGAAATACAGCGAGCGCGTAGGAACACGCGGGTATGATCGTCTTGCCCTGCTCCCGGGCTTCCCGGACGACCAAGTCCACCAGACGCCGGCCCACGCTGCCACCCCGATAGGCCGGATCTACATACGTCCGGTCGATCACCCAGGTATCCACATCGACCAGCCGGTACGTGATCTCCCCGGCCTTCCCGTTCATGTCTTGAAGCACAAAGCTGTTGCCTTGCTTCTGCACCACCAGTTGGTCCTGCGACTGTGTACTCGTTTCCTGAGCCTTGTTCATCGCTTGCTGCACCTCCGGCTGAAGAATGAAAATCCGCTGCGCCTCCGATAAAGGCAGCAGCCTTCTGTCTCCTTACCCATGGCGGTAGCGGATGAAGCAGGAACAAGCAGATTACGAGATCTGTACGCCCTTCTTGAGGGATTTGAAATTATGGTTCGTATTCACAATAATCGGAAGCATTTTCGTGCCCTTGGTCATCAGATCGCCGCAATGCAGGCAGATCGGCGCTACGGCGAATGCAAAATTATCCCTCATCCAGCCTTTACAATCTTCACGGCTACACGTCCAGATGGCCGTCGCCTCTTCCGGAATTTCTTCGAGCGATCGTTTTCTAAAGTTCATGAGCTCATCATCCTCCTGTTCGTCTGGTCGTCCCCTAAAAAATAAAGCTGCCCCAAACCTCGGTTCAGGGCAGCTTTCCTTCGTACAAAAAATCACATACGAGGAAAGGTTCCATCCGACAAATGAAACCTTCTACATATGTGAATTAAGTGTCATATGATTGAATAACTACAGTGTACCACACCGGCGCGGAAAATGCAAAAGAGTATGAAAAGCCGGGCTTTACAACGCGGCAGGCTTAGCCTCCGCTGATGGCGCAGATGTCCCGTTCTGGCTGCGGCGGCTCATCAAGAGCAGCGTGGACCAGATCAGCACGAAGCCTGCGAGCTGCCCCCAGGTCAGCGCCTGATCAAAGGCCAGCCAGTTGACCAATACCCCAACTGCGGGGAAAGACAGCTCGGCGATCGTCGCATAGACAGCCTTTGTCGACGATAATCCTTTATAATACAGCAGCATGCTGAGCAAGCCCGGGAAGAAGGCCTGGAACAACAGATTGACCGCCATCAGTGTAATTGCGCCACCGCTTGCCTGCGCCTGCCAGCTGTCTCCGCTGGCGATCAGCACAACGGCCAGCAGCGGAATGGCAAACAAGAATCGAAGCGAAGTGACGAGGTGGAAGCTGAGCTCCTTCTGCAGGAGGTATTTCCCCATCACCGTCGAGCCGCCCCACAGTGCTGCGGCCAGGATCGAGAAGAGGCAGCCCTGTGTCGCCAGATCATGCAGACCCACCGACGGCGGGGCGAAGCCGAACGTTAAGAAATAGGTACCCGCGAGAGCGAGCCCGATGTAAGCGAAGAAGCGGGACGGCAAAGCTTCCCTCAGAAGCAGACGCGCCAGAATAATGGCGAAGAGAGGCTGCAGCTTCTGCAGCAGCAGCACGGCATTCGCATTGCCATGGGCGAAGGCTGAGGTAAACAGCATGGTAGCGATGGCCGAGCCGCCCCATGAGATAAATAGCATGGCTCCGATGACACCGAGCGTCAGCTTGCCGAGCAGCGTGCGGCGGTACATCAGGAACACCGGCACTGCATAGAAGGCAAGCAGCAGATGCTCGATGAATACAATTTGCGCCGAAGTAAAGCTCTTCAGCAGCAGAATGCGGAATAAAGGGTCCAGCCCCCACAGCGTAGCGCCAAGCGCCACATACCAGATGCCGTGCGCCTCACGGCCGGTCGATACCTTTGCTTTCAAGCTCTTGGTGCCAGAACCGAATACGTGCTCCAATTCAAAAACCTCCCGAGGAATGTTTTGAATTGAACCTTCTGAAAGCGACAAAGCCCCCGCTGAATAATCAACGGGGGCATCGCCAAACAAACCTGTGAAAATAAGCTTTTCAGCGGCTGTTCTTTACCTTCTCTCATCCGGACTATACCGTCGGCCTTGGATTTTCACCAAGTCAGTCCCGGCCGGAGGCCGGGAGTCGCGGGCTGCGATACACGTACGTATCATCACCGCCGGTAGGGAATTTCACCCTGCCCCGAAGGTTCATATTCTTGTAAGCTGAATCTTATCACACCTATCGCGGCGCTGACAATACTCGTTTTCTGAAAATTTCTGAAAATGATGGAAGGCCGTTTCCCGCAGACCTTTCATTCAATTTGGAATCATCCAGGCAGTGATTCCTCTAGTAGCGCTGGGCCAGCTCCCGAGCTTGGCTGATCGCCTCTTCCCGAATGGCAGACGCCCGGTCAGCACCCGATACCGCCATCCCTTCGACGAAGATTCCTTCGAAGCTGGGCACCCCGACGAACTCCATAATCGCGGCCAGATGGCGATGGCCCATTTCCGATTCAGCCCAGTCGGAGCCTGGAGACAACACGCTTCCGCTGGCTTGAATGTGAACGGCTTTTTTGTCCCCCATCAGGCCTACTCGTCCTTGACCTGCGATATATTTGAAGGTTTTGCCTGCTACACAGATAGCATCGATGTAAGCCTTCATCACAGGCGGATAGGAATAATTCCATACCGGGTTCACAAATATATACTTATCGGCAGCCACAAATTGATCGACCAGCTCACCTAGCCGGCTGATTTTTGCTTGCTCGCCGGAGGTCAATGCTTCAAATGCAACGCCAGTCCCTAACTTGCCCCAGCCGCTGAACACCATTCTCAAGATCGTTCGGGTTGGCTGTCAAATACAATACAGTTGCCATCATGTGTCTACCACCTTTAGTTTGTATAGGATGGACGCCAAGGACGGGGCGCTGTGAAATCAGCCTTGCCTCTGGTGCCTACACGATCATGACGAAACGAGCCCCAGTAGATGTGACAGATTGACCGGCAAGCCGGATAATAAAATGGTCAGGGCTTTCTGTCACACGAGCTGACGTTGCTTCGTCTATCTAATAGAGGACTATGACTATCTAAAGGTGAGAGGGAATCGGATGATGAACGAACAAGAATGGCTAGCAGAGAAATTCGAAGCACATCGCAGTCACCTGCAGGGGGTCGCCTATCGGATGCTCGGTTCCTTGAGCGAAGCGGAGGATGCGGTGCAGGAGTGCTGGTTGCGTCTGAGCCGTTCGGATACGAGCGAGGTGGAGAACCTGGGTGGGTGGCTGACTACCGTGGTCTCCAGGCTATGCCTCGATATGCTGCGGGTGCGAAAATCCAGACGCGAAGACGCCATCGACGTTCAGACCCCCGAGACCTTAGCAGGCCAGGCGGACGGAAGCGATCCCGAGCAAGAGGCTCTGTTAGCCGACGCTGTCGGTCTCGCGCTGCTGATCGTGCTGGGCAAGCTGAGTCCTGCCGAACGCATCACGTTCGTTCTGCACGACATATTCGCGATGCCCTTCTCCGATATCGCCCCTATCGTGGGGAAATCAGAGACCGCCGCCAGACAGCTTGCCAGCCGGGCGCGCAGGCGGGTGCAGGGCTCAGAGAGCGTACCTGACGGCGATCTTGCCCATCAACGCGAGCTTGTCGACGCTTTCCTGGCCGCTGCGCGCAGGGGTGATTTCGATACACTGGTCGCCACACTCGATCCGGACGTGGTGGTTCGGGATGACCGCCAGGCCGGAAGCATCC
This sequence comes from Paenibacillus filicis, assembly GCF_038070315.1. Lineage (NCBI taxonomy): Bacteria > Bacillati > Bacillota > Bacilli > Caryophanales > Paenibacillaceae > Paenibacillus > Paenibacillus filicis. Next base: position 15,245 of record NZ_JBBPCC010000036.1, read on the forward strand.
GAGTCACGCGGGGTGCAAGAGCGCTTGCCTCGCAAATTTCAGGCCGTATACAGGCTTCGCAGCCAGCTCTCGTGAACGGTAGCGCAGGCATCCTTGCAGCGCCGCGCGGAAAACTGCTGTATGTTCTTCAAGTTACTATCAAGCACGGGAAGATCGTCGAGATTGACTTGATCTCCGATCCTGCACGCATAGACCAGCTCGACCTGGCCGTGTGGAACGACTAACCGCCCTAGGAACAGGGCGGCGCGACGTTTCAGGTCAGGTTCCCTCTATTATCACGGACCTAATCGGGTTGGTGTGATAAGGATCACAACATGCGAGAAACCGGCAGGTTACAATATCCTTAACTCATCCGCAGCGCCAACGACGATGGATGTCATGATCTACAGGGAGGTCTATTCAAATGGCAAATAAGGAAATTACAATTCCGGAAAATCCCGTTTCACATTTTTTGTTCAGCAGCACAAGAGCAGGAATCATCTGGCTGTTGGTAAGGCTTTATGTAGGGTATTCTTGGATTACCGCAGGCTGGAAGAAGGTCACAAGCCCCGCATGGACCGGAGATCAGGCCGGCACCGCTCTTCAGGGCTTCGTGAAAGGAGCGCTCGCCAAGGCTGAGGCCGGCAAAGACGTCACCGGCTGGTATGCCAATTTCCTCGAAGGCTTCGTGCTGCCGAATGCCAAGGCGTTCGGATTTGTGGTCGCCTTCGGCGAGGTGCTGGTAGGGCTGGGTTTGATCCTTGGCCTATTGACCGGCATCGCAGCCTTTTTCGGCGGCGTGATGAACGTCAGCTTCCTGTTCGCGGGAACGCTCAGCACCAACCCGATCCTGTTCATCCTAGCTACATGGCTCGTGCTTGCCTGGAAAAATGCCGGCTGGTACGGTCTCGACCGCTGGGCGCTGCCATTCCTCGGAACACCGTGGGGCCGCGACAGCTCGACAGGCGGCCGGGGCGTTAATAGCCGACAGCTCTAGTCCGGCTTTACCTTGTGCAGCAGCACCGGGCAGGAGTGTAGTCCCGCACCCTGCCCCTCTGCCGCTCTCCCCCCTGGGGGCTGGTTGCAACGCCAACAACCTCCACACCGCCTGGACAGCGGTGGTGGAGGTTGTTGGTATTTTGTATGGCTTGGGAATGCTCATCCTGCAGCCGGATTAAGCGCCGAATCTTCTCCGGTAGCCGCACTTCCGGCACAGCTCCTCGACAACTTCCCTGCGGGAGAAGCCGTCATACATCTTGGTGGCCCGCTCGCCCTCGATAATTTCCGAGAATGGCTTGTCGTGGATATTGCCCAGATTGATGACGCCTTCCCCGTCGAGACAGCATGGAATAACGGTCCCGTCGACCAGGATGCCCGCCTGGTTGCGCAGTCCGTGGCAGAAGCCCTTGCCTTCATCTTCATCTTCCTTCAGATCGGGCCACTTGAACTCATGATCCTGGTTCAGATATATTTGCTTGGTCAGCTTCACTCCGCTGCCGCGCTTGAACTGCTCCTCAATCTTGAAATCCAGCTCGAACTCCTTCTCGATCATCTCCAGAATGTCGCGGTTACGCTGCCGCTCTTGGTTGATTCCATTGTCCTCGGTCAAGTTCCAGAGGCGAAAGGAAACCAGCATATCCGACTGCGCTACGGCTTCCTTGGCGAAAGACAAGACCATAGAAACATAGCCCTCCTTATCCACAGAGCCCTCATGCCCGTCGAAGCTGTGGAGCGAGAAATTCATCTGCCGCAAGGCCGGCTTCCCGAGCAGCTTGTGCTTCACCTTGTGCAGCAGCGTGCCGTTGCTGGTGATGTTGACCTTGAAGCCGCGCTCGTGGCTGAGGTCCAGCAGCTGATCGATTTTCGGATGAAGCAGCGGCTCGCCCTTGACATGCAGATAGATGGAATCGGTATGCGGCCGGATTTCATCCAAGATTTTGGTAAAGGCATCGAGCTGGATAAAGCTCGCCTGGCGCTTTGTCTGCGGACAGAACGAACAGGCCAGATTGCAGACGCTCGTAATCTCGATATAAAACTTCTTAAATGTTTTCATAGTCGCATGCTCCGTCTCACAGATGTTCTTCCGTAAGCTCTATCGTAGCACACAAGCCTGCCCGGCGCTATGGAAGGATACGGCCATACGGTCAGAAGCCAGCCTTTCCTGCGGGAGCGGCATGCCTAACCCATCATCTATCTGCCGACAGGATGCGTGTCCCCTCGAGCCTGGAGGAGGGCAGCATGTCAGGTCTGTCGCCGACGCTCGGGCCAGAATGAGTCGAAAGGATCAAAGCCATCAAACAACACAACCTGAATATTTATCCTATTCCTCCTTATTTTAAAACCGGACGGTACGGTATTTTTACCGTAAGCCATTTTATCGGCATTTGCAACGTCTGCGAGATCCTCTGCTTCGTTGTCCCTTCCTGTACGAGAAAAAAGCTCCTTCACGGAGCTTTCCAGGGTTCATTCATGAGGAGGAGGCTTGGATGAACTGTTCAGCAGCCACTCGTTCGGCAATCGTATCCGATCAAGTCTCCCGGCGCCGGTAGGTCAGCAGCAGACGTTCGATGTTGTCGATCGCATAGGCGACATGTCTATTGTCACGGGTCAGCCGGCTTGCCATGATCCCGCCTTCGACCGACGAGAAGATAAACGAGGCGACTGATTCAACCTCCAGGTCTTCCTGGAATTCCCCGGCGGCGATCCCTTCGGCCAGCAGGCTCTGGATGAAGGAGAGCATCTGCACATAAGCTTCCACCGCCTGATCGCGCATAACCGGATAGGCATGGTCGCTCTCCACCGCGGTATTGAGGAAGGGGCAGCCCCCTTTCATCGGTGGATTATGGACCGTGTCGCTGTACACTTGCCCGATGGCCAGTATTTTTTCCGTGGCTGTTTGCTTTCCCTCCATCGCAGCTGTGAAATGCTCCCATAACACTTCCCCGGCATACTGAAAAGCCGCCATCGCAATTTCATCTTTATTCGAAAAGCCCCGGTAGACCCCGCCTTTGGTCAACCCGGTAGCATCAATGATATCCTGCATCGTCGTTCCCACATAACCCTTCTGATTAAACAGCTCGGCCGATTTTTGAATGATAAGCAGCTTCGTTTGCTCGCCTTTGCGCATGGATAGGTTCCTTCCGTCCTGTTGGTTTCATCTTCTGATTGTATCAGTTTCAAGCGGCAAGTCCAATGCGCAGCCTCCCGCCCCCTATCCCCCCAGAGCTGGAAATTGGCTTTAATCTGTAACAATTCCTTCATTCATTCGGCTGAACTCGGGTTATAATAAAAATACCGGACGGTCCGGTACTATTTTGATAAAAAGAGGTCGACTGAACGATGTTCACAAGCAAACAAGCGTACAGGCTGATGCTGGTGGTTACCATTGGATTCATTTTGTATGCCGTGTACTTCAACTTTATTCACGATCCTCAGGCTGCCGCCTTTTTGAGCCATAAGACCAATCAGACACGTGCCTTGTCCACCGCCGTCTGGCTCAAGGTGATGTACATTCATGTGGGGTTCGCTTGCATCGCGATGCTGGCGGGAGCGGTTAATTTCTCCGGCCGGGTGCTGCGGCAGTACCGCAGGTTTCACCGGATCAACGGATACATCTATCTGCTCGCCGTCTTGATCGTCGATCTGACCTCCGGCTATATGGCCCCTTATGCCACCGGCGGCAAGGCTACGAGCATGGCCTTCAATTTCCTGAACATTCTCTGGATCTTTTTGACCGTCGTTGCACTTGTGAAAATAAAAAAGAAGCAGATACACAGCCACCGGAAATGGATGGTGCGCAGCTACGCCTTTTGCTTTACCAATATGCTGATTCATCTGCTGACCTTTGTGCTCAACAACTGCTTCGGATTGGACTATGCCACTAGCTACACCATCGGCGTCTACAGCACGATCCCGCTGCTCTTGCTGGCGGCCGAGCTCGTAATTCGGACAGTGTACAAGACCCCTGTCCGGCAGTAGGTGCAGGCCGCCGGGCATAGCGAGCCATGCTTCGGCGCAGGCGGGAAGGGGCTGCAAGACTCTGCGGATGTCCGGCCTATCCGCAACTAGATGCTCCGGCTAAACAGCCTGACACGCGGCTGAGCCGAAGCCTGTGGCCCCTAACCTGCCACCGCAAGCCTCAGGCCACAGCAGCCCGCCCTAACAGCTACACGCTCCAGTGGATCAGCGCGACATCATGAATCTCCCCGCTCTTGCGCTGGACTGGAAATGTCGCGTAGTGATGTTCGATGTTCAGCTCATCCAGTATGCTGGAAATCACTTCGGCACGCACCCGCTCCTGCGGCTCTCCGTTCTCTGTCACGCGAAGCGGCCCGGCGAAGGGCTGCCCGATCGACTGCACGAGGAACACATGGCGTCGAGCGGTCTGATGCATCTTCAGCAGGCTATCCTTCATATCACGGATCCGGTAGAAGGCATTGGCGCTAAATACGACGTCCGCCTCCACCTCCGGAGCCTCTTCCCACTTAACAGCTAGCAACTGCGGAAGCGGCGCCACCAGCTTGGCCCAGTTATGGCATAACACCTCGAACATCGAGGTCGACGGCTCAACCAGCGCCAGCTCCCCCACATGCGGAGCGAGCAGTTGAGTGAAGCCACCTGTGCCTGGACCGATCTCGAGCAGACGGTCGTCGGCTTTCAAATAAGCATACACCTGCTTCATTAGCTCTTGGGTATACGGCGCGAGCGGATTGCGGTCGTCATAGGCAGGCGCATAGCCCTGCCAGAACCTTTCCTCCTCTGTATCATTCCCTACCCGCAGATCGGAGGCAGCAGCCTCTTCCCACGCCTGTATCCAGAACTCTGAGGCAGATAGTCCATCCGTATTCGGAAAGTCGCTCATGAAATCCCTCCATCATCTAGTTGTGTAATTCATTCGGAAGTACGCTCCAGTCCATCTGCACCGGCTCCCTCTTGATCGGCCGTTTTCTTCCACCGGAAGACATTACCTCCCGGATAAGGGATCAAGAGCTCTGAACGCGTTCGTCAATTGCTGCGTATATGGATGCTGCGGCTGCTCCATGACGGCTTCACTGCTCCCATGCTCGACGATACAGCCCTGATGCATGACGGCTATCCGGCTGCATGCGTGACTTACCAGCTCCAGGTCATGGGAAATGAACAGATAAGCGATGTCGAATTGTCGCTGCACGCTTTGCAGCAGCTCCATGACCTGGGCCTGCACAGAAACATCCAGCATGGAGGTCGGCTCATCGAGTATGAGCAGCCGGGGCTCCAGCGTCAGCGCACGGGCGATCACGACGCGCTGTACTTGGCCGCCGCTGATCTGGTGTGGGAACCTCGTCAGCAGGTCGCGGTGCAGGCCGACCAGCTCGAGCAGCTCCAGCACCTTGGCCTCCGCTTCCTCCCTGCCCATGAGCCGGTGCAGGGCGATCGGCTCAAGCAAGCTGCGGAGGATCGTCTGGCGCGGATTGAGCGCCGAATCCGGATGCTGGAATAAAATCTGCATCCGCCTGCGGAGCGGCCGCATCTGCTTCATGCTGTACGCGGTAATATCCGTGCCGTCCACGACGATGCGCCCCCCAGGGTCGGCGGGGAGCAGCTTCAAGATCAGGCGGGACAGCGTGGACTTGCCGCAGCCGCTCTCGCCGACCAGTCCTAGCGTCTCGCTGGCGGCAATCTCGAAGGACACGTCGCGCACAGCCTGGAAGCTCTGCTTATTCAGCCAGCCGCTGTGGAAGGTCTTGCTCAGTCCGTGAATCTGGAGCATACAGGAAACACCTCACTTTTGCTGTTGCCGCCGCTTCGAAGCCGGAACGCACCGGATCTGCCGACGCCGGGCCGACCGTCCCCGCCAGAGTGGACATGCCCGGATCCGTGACCGGATACAGCTCCGGCACGGCGCTCTCGCACTCTGCCCGCCGGTGCCGGCAGCGGGTGACAAACGCGCAGCCGGCACCCGGGTCGGCTGGATTGTAGGCTGCGCCGGGGATCGGGACCATGCCCCGGCCCGGCATCGACCCGAGAAGCCCCTGCGTGTAAGGATGCTTAGGCTGGCGGAACAGTTCCCCTACCGGACCCTGCTCTACGATCCGCCCGCCGTACATCACGCCGATCTCATCGCACAGCGCTTCCGCTACATGCAGATCATGAGTAATGACTAGCATCGCCGCACCGGTCTGGCGGACGACGCTCCGCATCATCTCCACCGTCTGGGCGCGGACGAGCGCATCCAGACCCTTGGTCGGCTCGTCCGCGATGACGAGCGAGGGATGGCCGCACATGCCGATAGCGGCCAGCACCCGCTGCTTCATGCCTCCGCTGAGCTGGAACGGATAGCTGCGCAGCTTGCGCTCAGGCTCCGGCATATGCAGGCTGTCCAGCAATTCGGCCGCCTGCTCCGTCAGACTTTTGCCGCTCCTCGAGGAGCGAGACCGGTGACGGGCGATGGCCTCCTTGAGCTGGTAGCCGATCGTCAGTACCGGATTAAGCGAAGTAGCGGGATTTTGCGGGATGAATGCGATCTCGCTGCCCCTCAGCTGGCGCAAACGTGTCCGGTGCAGCTTCAGGAGCTCCTGGCCTTTGAAGCGGATCGATCCGCTCACCTCCGCCGAATCCGGCAGCAGGCCGGGGATGGACAGCCCGAGCACCGACTTGCCGCTGCCCGTCTCGCCGATCAGACCGAATATTCGCCCTTGGTACAGATCGAGGGACACCCCGTTGAGTGCCCGAAGCCTACCCTCCGCGGATGGAAAGGAGGCTTGTATATCACGGATTTGCAGCAGCGGCTCCATCGCTTATCGACTCTCCTTTTTCGGTTACAGCAGTGATTTATCCGGAGAAGACTTCTTGTCCAGCTGATCCCGGAGATGATCGCCAATCCAGTTGATACACAACGAGACGACGCCGATGCATAGGCCCGGGGCCAGCATCAGATGCGGGTAGCTGCGGAAGTGCGCTCTGGCATCGTTCACCATCACGCCCCAATCCGGGGCGGGCGGCTGCAGACCGAGCCCGAGGAAGCTGAGCGAAGCGATAGACAGGATCACCCGACCTACCCGGATCGTACCCAGCACGACCAGCGGCCCGATCATATTCGGCAGCAGATGGCGGACGATGATATACGTATGCCCCGCTCCCAGCGAGCGGATTCCCTCCACATAGGCTTCCTCCCGCAGCTTCATCACTTCCCCGCGAACGACCCGCGAGAAATCCGGCCACGATGTCACGATCAGGGCGATGAACAGGCTCTTTGTACCCGGTCCGAGCGTGCCGGCTATAGCCAGCATGAAGGCCAGTCCCGGTAAGCCCTGGAACATGCTGACGACCGCCTGAATCACATCGTCGGCCCAGCCTCCCCAATACCCGCTCAGCGTGCCGATGACCAGCCCGAGCAGCATCGTAACAGCCGTGACGGCTATCGCCAGCACGATGGACACTCGGCCGCCGTACAGCAAACGGCTGAATACATCCCGTCCCAGCGTATCCGTCCCCAGAAGGTGATGCGCTGACAGAGGAGCCAGCCGTTCCGTCATATTCACCTGGTTGGGATCATACGGGGCCAGCCATGGCGCCAGAATGCTGCACAGCAGCACCGCTGCGAGGATGAGGACGGCCATCCCTGTCGTGCCCTTAAGCCAGGTTATGCGGTGACCGGTCAGACTTGAGCCTGATACAGACTCTGGCTTCATCGCAGCTTCCCTCCCACTCTCATCTGTGGGTGAATCCACAGATAGGACAGATCGACCAGCAGATTGAAGATCACGTACACCAGTCCGGTGAACACGACATAGCCCTGGATCACCGGATAATCCCTGCGGAAAATCCCGTCCATCGCGAACCGGCCGATTCCCGGTACGGCAAAGATCACCTCGACAATGACAGACCCGCCCAGAATCGCACCGAAATAAGTACCCAGCACCGTCACGAGCGGAATCAGCGCGTTGCGCAGGGCGTGGATGACCAGGATACGCAGATCGGGCAGTCCCTTGGCCTTGGCCGTCACCATGTACGACTGGTTCCACACCTCGAGCAGCGCAGCCCGCGTCAGGCGCATCAGCACCGCGCTCGTGCCTGAAGCGAGTACCAGCGCCGGCATAATCAGATGACGGAACGTGCCATATCCGCTCGTCGGCAGCCAGTGCAGCTTCTCGGCGAACAAGGAGATCAGCAGGATCGCCAGCCAGAAGCCGGGAATGGAGATCAGCGTCAGGGCGACCGCCCGGGCCGCATGATCGAACCAGCCGTTCTTCTTGAGCGCCATCAGCATCCCCAGCGGAATCCCGGTCCCGGCGGCGAACAGCAGCGCCAGTCCGGACACGCTGAGCGTGACCGGCAGCCGGCGCAGCAGCTCCCCGCTCACGGATTCCTTGGTCATATACGAGGTGCCCAGATCGCCATGGCTAGCTCTCCACAGCCAGCGTCCGTACTGAACAGCCAGCGGATCGTCAAGACCCAGCTCCTGCCGCTTGACGGCGATCTCCTGCTCGGTCGGCTCCTTGATCCCATTCATACTCAAGGCTTCGACCGCAGGATCTCCGGGCGAAGCCACACTTAGAACAAAAGCTATGAAAGAAATGCCCAGCAGGACAGGAATAGCGGCGGCTATCCGCCTGAAGACATACCGCATCTACTTGACCCAGGCAAGCTGAGGCAGCGTAGTGCCGTAGATCGTCGCTTTATAGCCTTTTATTTTTTTATTGTAGGCGATCAGACTGGCATCGTTGAATAAGGGAATCGTCGGCAGATCCGCAGCGGCGATCGTCTGCAGCTCGTTGTAGATACCCTTGCGCTCATCCAGGCTCAAGGTTCCCTTGGCTTGATTCAGCAGTTGGTCAACCCGGTCATTCTTATAGCCCAGGCTGTAGCTCTTGTTGCTGGAGCCAGCGCTGGAGAAATAGTTGGTGAAGAGGGTGAACGGATCGCCATTCGGCAGTCCCTGGGTAGCGAGAGCCAGATGGTAATCCCCCTTGGCCTGTGCGTCTTTGAAGGCAGCTCCATCCAGAATCTTGATATTTACGTCCAGCTGCAGATCCTTCAGCACGGATTGGAACAGCTCCGCCTGCGCTTTATATGGATAACGGTCCAAGCCGTAGGTCGGCACGATCAGATCGATCGACTGCCGCTGAGTGCCCAGCACCTCTGCTGCCAGCTTCTTGGCTTCATCCGGCTTATGCTCCAGCTTGATTTCCTTGTAGAACGGCGAGGTGCTGTTCAGGAAATTGGCGGTGGCGGTCGGGTAGCCCAGATACAGCTCCTTCACCAATTGCTCACGGTCCAGCATCAGGCTGACGGCCTGGCGCATCTTCGGATTATCGAAGGGCGCCTTCTTGCCGTTCGGGTGCAGATAATGAGAAATCGTCGACTTCGTTGCCGAAATTTCGAATTGGGGGTCCTTCAGTAGCTCCTTGGCGAGGGTAGGCGGGATCGCTCCAAGATCCATGACACCCATAATCTCACCGGATTTCAAAGCGGCCAAACGGGTATCCGGGTCCGGGATCGAACGGACGCGAATCCGCTTGGTTGCAGCCTTCTCCCCGTAATAGCCGTCGAACGCTTCCAGCAGTGCATATTGATCCTTCTGATGCTCGATCAGCTTGAAGGGACCTGTTCCTTGAGGAAGGCCGTTGAAATCGCCTTTCTCATTGAAGTTCTTAGGGCTGTAGATCGCGCTAGAGAAGTTAACCATCGCATACAACAGCGTAGGCTGCGGATTTTCAAAGACGAGCTTGAATGACAGATCGTCCAGCTTCACAACTTCCTTCAGCCCCGGATAAGAACTCTTGATGTCCAGGGTATAGAACGGCGAGCTCTTGGGACTTACCTGCTTGTACCGGTTAAAGTTGGCGATGACGGCATCCGCGTTCAAGGATTCTCCATCATGGAACTTGACGTTATTCCGCAGCTTGAAGCTCCATTCCTTGCCGTCGGCCGACATCGTCCACGATTCCGCGAGCTTGGGAGCGGGCTGTCCGTCCTCGGAAGCGGTGATCAACGGCTCCCATACATATAAGATCGTGCTCGTGTAATAAGCATCTTGCGGTCCGGGCGCCAGATCGCGGGGCGCCGCCAGGACAATTTCCTCCGGAAGCTGGCTGCCGGAGGGGGCTGTGGATGGCGTGCCGGTCTGCGGCGCCGCTGAGCTACACCCTGCCAGGACGAGCAGCAGACATAGAGCCCATAGAACCATGTGAAGCTTGGTCTTGGATTGTTGAACAAATGGATACATGCGTTCGATTCCTTCTTTCTGCTGGATAAATAAAAAAGACATCTTTACCTTCACACAAGGAAGGTTAAAGATGTCCCGACATATGATATGGAAACAAGACGGCCGTCTTTAACACCTCCCTATTCTCCGTAGGGGTCAACGTTGTGTGTCAGAACAGGCAGGTCTCCTGGCTCGGGTATCTCTGCCGTCGGCAGCCTTCCCCATCCGATATGCGGATCAGTGGCATCTTGCCGAGACTCCTCCCCTACAGTGGCGGGACCGCGTCGGCATCGCACCGAACTTCCCTATTAAGCTTGACCTCAGTCAAGCACCTTGTTCCCTGAGGTATGCAGTTGTCTATGAAACAAGACTGATCATATCGTAATCTTTCTGTTCAGGCAAGCCCGAGATCAGATCACGGCCACGAGCACCAGCACCCAGCCGATCAGGAACGCCACTCCCCCGAGCGGGGTAATCGGGCCAAAAATTCGCTTGCCCGTCAGACTCAGCATGTACAGACTCCCCGAAAACAAAATCACGCCGGCCAGCAGAAACCAGCCGCCTGTGACGATCAGAGACGCTTCTGGCAACCGGTCCGCCAGCAGTCCAAGCAGCAGCAAGCCGAGCGCATGCGCGATATGGTACTGGACCCCCGTCTCGTACACCTTCATCTTATCCGGTGTTAGCCTGGCCTTGAGCGCATGCGCACCGAAGGCACCCAGCGCAACCGCCAGAAACATCAATATACTGCCAAGCATCACAAAAGTTTGCATCGTATGGCCTCCATCACGGGATCTGACTTCTACAGACAGCATAGCATGGCGAGGCTGAGGGGACAACGGCGGGGCGGGTAGGAGGAATAATCCGACTGGCAGAGCTATCCGGCAGCGCCCGCCGACAAGATCTCGCTGCGACTTGCCTGAGACGGCAAAACCCCCTCTCCAAAGAAAGGGGATCTTGATGTACGAGGTATCTCCTGCGGGCTTTCCACAGCTGAAGCCCGGCCTGAACCCGCCGGTTATTTCAGCAAAATCCATTCGTATTCAACCGCATAGATGGGTCTCTGATACAGCCAGCCCAGTGCCTCGTCTCACGCCCACTTGAACGTAACGGCGGCTTCCCCAGCTATCGTATACTGGAATGTCCGGTCGCCACACGCCACCACAAATAACTTGGGATCAGTCGTCCGGTTGGACACGATGACAACCTTGGAGCCATCCTCATTGCGGAATGCTACACTTTCCAGGTCGTCCTCGAACGTATTCGATTCGATCCGGTAAGCGCCCGGCCGCACAAACTTACTGATATGGCCCAAGGTGTAATAATCCAGGTTATAGGTGAGCTGCCCGGTCTGCTGCTCGATCTTCACCAGCCCACGGCAGGTGCTGCGGGACAGTACGGTCGGACCGTTGTTCTCGTCCAGCGCGATATTCCACCAGATCACCGACTTCGACCAGTTCCGCGTCGTGCGGATCACATGCTTCATCTGATCCATGAAGGCGTCGTGGAACGGCGGAATCCACTGGCCTCCGGAGGCCTCGGTGAACCAAACGTCCTTATCTGGGAACCGCTTCTTGATCAGCGTCATCGCCTCATGGCGCCCCCCGTACACATGCCAGGCCGTCCCTGCGATATAGCGGTTCGCTTCGGCATCCTCATAGATCTCATCAGGGTGGCTCGGGACATCCCAGTTATGATCATAGCACATAATCTTGACGGGCTGCTCCCGCTCCGCCAGCTTCGGTCCCAGATGCGACTTGATAAACGCCGCTTCCTCCGACGGCTTCACGATCATGCCCGGATACTCCTTGGGCTCATAGCCCGGTTCGTTCTGCATCGTGACGGCATAGATCGGAATGCCTTCGGCCTCGTAAGCATCTAGAAACTTGACGAAGTAGCGCGCATACACCTCATAGCAGTCCGGCTTCAGCTTTCCCCCTATCATCGCATCCGAGGTCTTCATCCAGCCCGGAGGACTCCACGGCGAAGCCATGACCTTGAGCTCCGGGTTCAGCTTCAAGGCCTGATGAAGGACAGGCAGGATGTAAGCCCGGTCATGGTCGATCGAGAACCGCTTCAGTTCATAGTCGCTTTCGCCAGGCTCCACATCGTCGTAGCTATATATCTTCCACGCAAAATCGCTGGCACCCATCGGCTGGCGGATAAAGGACATGCCGATGCCTTCCTCGCGGTCGAACAGCTTGCGCATCAGCTCGTCCTTAAGCTCATCCGATAGCGCGTGATACACCAGCCAAGCGGAAGCATCGGTGAACGAAGCCCCGAAGCCGTCCATTTGCTGATAGGTCACATCCTCGTTCAAGGTAATGACATAATCATTGTACGGCTCGGCGATATCCGAGAAGGAAAGTGGACTCGCCTCAGTCAGCTTCTTCGATTCATCGATGGTCGATTCCCATACATACACCTGGTTCATAGAGTCAACTCCCTCACTTAAATTCAAAAAACGGAGGCCGACCCGCAGCCTCCGCCTTTTTTATTTCTTGATTAATCTGAAGCTCGCCTCGTGTACTTACTTCGAGATCCTGCTATTTAATTCCTTTTTCATCATAATAAGCATTGGATTGCTGCTTCACATAATCGAGTACCTTGTCAATCCCGGCGGCTTTCAGCTTCTCCTGATACGTCTTGATCGCCTGATCGACGTTCGGCACCAGCCCCATCATCAGCGGCTTGCCGTACTGATCGACGACCTGATTCACTGCCGCATACTCGGTCTTCACCGGATCGTAGTCCATCGAGATCGGCGAGAAAATATCCGGCTTGCTCATCTTGGCGAATTCCTCGTTCAGCTTATCGAGGCCTTCCCAGCCGCCGGCGGTCGGCTTCATCAGCGGTTTGTTTCTCCAGCCCCAATCGGCAATGCTGTAAGGGGTGACCTTCGTTGCATCCTGGCTCTTGGACGGCGTGGCGATGTTTTTGCCGTCATTGATCAGGTCATAGTTATAACCTTCAATCCCGTAGGTGATGAGGTTGTAATACTTGGCATCCGTTCTGATCTTCTCCAGCACCATCAGCGAGCGCTCAGGGTTTGCTGCGCTCTTCGGAATGGCCATGCCGTTGGCAATCGCCATCGTCGGCATCGCATAACCCTTGAGACGTGTATAAGGGAAATAGCCGATCTCCATCTTCGGATCTTTCTTCTTCACATCGGTGATGAAACCCGCTGCGCCAGGAGGGTTACGCCAGTACACGGCCCCCGTGCCTGCCTTGATCAGGTCTCCGGCCTCCTGCTTGGATGAAAGCGTATTCTTGGACCAGTAGCCTTTATCCGCCCACTCCTTCATCTTCTTCACCCAGGCTTCATACTCCGGCGTGAAGGGGTAAGCTACGATATCTCTAGGCTTGTCATAGCTCTTGGCGATAATAATTTTGCTCTCCCCGCCGATGACCTGGAAGTCGTTGACGGCGGTGAACAGCGTGCTTACCTCATTCCACGCGCTGCCGTTGATCGGAATAACGCCCGGCTTGTTCTTCTTGATGCCCTCCAGATAGGCCTCGATGGAATCGAGATCCTTGATTTCCGGCAGGTTTAGCTCCTTCCTCCAGTCCTCCCGGTAGACGATCCCGTTGGGCGTATACTCCGGATTCGTATTCGGGATCGCATAAATCTTGCCACCCAACGTGACGTCGCTCCAGTCCTGAGCGGGCACCTGCTTCTGGATTTGCGGCGCATACTTCGGCAGCAGCGGCGTCAGATCGAGGAAGGCCCCTTGCTTGGCGTACTTGAAGTAGCCAGCCCACGAAGAGCTGAAGATCATGTCGATCTTCTCACCTGCCGTCAGCAGCAGGTTGTATTTGGTCTGCCAGTCGTTCCACGTTGTGAAGTTCAGCTTGACGGTAGCATTCAGGTCTTTCTTCAGCATTTTATTGAACTCTTCCATAACTCTCGGCGTATCCTTGTGAACATCGCCGACCAGATACCAGACCAATTCCACCGGCTTGGATGTGTCCGGATCTTTGGGAGCGGGCGTCGTGGGCGTGTTGCCCTCTGTTTTGCCAGGCGTGGAGGGAGCGGGTGTGGTTCCGTTATTACTGCTGCAGCCGGCCAGGGCCGTAGTAGCCAGCAGGACGCCGGCCAGGATCGTACCGAGCTTTCTCTTCATATCGTAGACTCCTCCTTATTCATGGACAAGCGATTGGTATGTGAGCCGTATAACCGGTTCTACCCTTTGACTGCACCGATGGTCAGGCCCTTGACGAAATACTTCTGCACGAACGGATACAAGAGCACGATCGGCCCGGTGACGATAACCGCGACCGCCATCTTCAGTGTTTCGGCAGGTGCCGTGAAGTTGACAGCCGATAGGTTCGCCGCAATATCCGTGCGCAGCACGGCGGCGTTCGCAAGAATTTTGTACAGGAAGAACTGCAAGGGAAATTTGGCCTCCGTTGTCATGAAAATATTCGCGGAAAACCAGTCATTCCAGTAATGCAGAGCCAGGAACAGTCCGATCGTGGCGAGCCCCGGTGTCGATAAGGGCAGGATCAAGCGGCCGTAGATCGTAAAGTCATTCGCTCCGTCGATGCGGGCGGATTCAATAATCGAATCCGGGATCGATTTCATAAAGTTCTTCATCAAGATGATATTCCAGGCACTGAGCAAGGCGGGAATCAGCATCGCCAGATAGCTGTCCTTCCACTCCAGGTACTTGACGATGAGGATATACCACGGGATCAGCCCCCCGCTGAACAGCGTCGTGAAGTACATGAAGAACGCGATGCTATTGCGGTACTTGAAATCCTTGCGGGCAATCACATACCCGGCCATCGACGTCAGGAATAGTCCCAGGAAAGTCCCGACGAGGGTCAGACAGATCGTGACCGTATACGCGCGGTAAATTTGCTCCGGATTTCGGAAGACGGCCTTGTACGCATCGATCGACAGCTCGCTGGGCCAGAACTTGAAGCCTTCCCCGATGATTTCGTTCTCGGACGTAAACGAGCCCGAGATAATGAGCCAGAATGGCAGCAGGCACAGCAGGGTCAGCAGCGCTATCGTGGTATAAGCGATAGCCATGAACAGCATCGTCCCCGGATCTTTTTGACGTCTCACGTGGCTTCCTCCTTAGAACAGCGCATACTCTTCACGGACCTTTTTCACGATATAGTTGACCGTCATGACCAGCAGGAAGCCGAAGAACGACTGATACAGACCGGCTGCCGAGCCCATCCCGATATCGAAATTAACCGCGAGCGCCCGATACACGTACGTATCGATAATATCCGTCGCATCATACAGCAAACCGTTGCTGCCGATGATCTGATAGAACAAGTCAAACTGCCCCTTGAGGATGCCTCCCAGGCTGAAGATGACCAGTAGTATAAACGTCGGGGTGAGCAGAGGAATCGTGATATGCCGGATTTGCTGGAAAATATTCGCCCCGTCGATCTCAGCGGCTTCATAATACTCGTCGCTGATGCTCATGATCGCGGCCAGGTAGATGACTGTGCCATAGCCGAGTCCCTTCCAGACGTTGAAGAAGACGATAATGTATTTCCAAGGCTCCGTATGAAGGTAGAAATCGTAGGGCTGCGCGCCGAACTGCTTGAGCAGCGTATTAATGACGCCCGTATCAGAGTTGAACAGGTTGAAGACGAAGGCGCCGACCAGCACCCAAGAGATGAAGAACGGCAAGAACATAATCGACTGCGTGATTTTCTTGAAATATTTATTGAGAATCTGACTCAAGAAAATCGCACAAATCAGCTGCAGGAAATTGCCGATGAAAATAAAAGCGACGTTAAACAAGACGGTATTCTTGGTCAAGTTCCATAACGTGCCGGATTGATACAAAAATTTAAAGTTCTCCATCCCAATGAAAGGGCTGCCAAAAATTCCGCCGTCGAAGCTGAATTTGGTAAAAGCGAGGTATATCCCGATCATCGGCATATAGCTGAATACGATAAAAAAAAGAATGGCCGGGGCTATCATCAGAAACATGATCCGATTCCTGGATAGCTCCGCCCATAACCCTTGTAGTGCCGTCATCCTTCTCCCCTCCGACCTTGATTGGACTGTGTACACGATGGTGTGTAAGGCCAATCATAGGACTACTCCAAGGCCGGGGCAACTATACATATCCGATTATTATCACTTTTTGCTGCCAGGTTGAGGTTATTTTCTCCGTACGCTTTCACTTTTTCCGCTGTGCGGCTCGCTCAGCCAATCTCCTGGATAGCAGTGTCCTGCAGCCGTCCGTTTTTGCGGAAGTCGGCCGGGGTTACGCCGTTCATTTTCTTGAAGACCTTGTAGAAATAAGGACTGTTCGAGAAGCCGGTTTTCTCCGCCGTATCTCCAACCGGAAGATCGGTGGTCAGCAGCAGCTCCCTCGCTTTGTCCATCCGCACCTCGATAATGTAATTCAGGATCGTGCTGGAGGTATGTTTTTTGAACAACCTGCCGATATGCGTGGCCGATAAGTTCATTTCCTCGGCAATACTTTCCAGAGACAGCTCCTGAAGCATATACTTCTCCCGTATGATGGCGATAATGCCGCCGACCACCTCGTCGTGCCTGCTGTTCTTCTTATCCTCCAGGCTGGCGGATACTTGCCCGAATACATCGAAGAACATTCCGTACATCTGCTCGGCCAGCTCGGTCTCGTTCAGCTCAGCCAACAGCGCATTCACATTCACATTCCAGGAAATATCGTTGTTTCTCTGAATCGTGGATACGGCATTATTCACCGCAAAGGCCAGATGAGATACGGCCAAGTGATAACAACTATAGGAGTACCCGGACGTTTCCCCGACGATCTCACGCAATATACGCTGTGACCCGGCGATCCGCCCCAGCATCAGCTCTTCAATCAATTGCTTCTCCTTGGAGACGGGGTATACGTACTGCTTTTTCTTGAGCCATTCGATTTGTTCCGCGTCAATCAGACAGCCATATCCGTAGAACACCCGGTGAAATAAAGCCTCGGTCGCCTGCGCGTACAGCCGGCTTACACCCCTGGCGTCCTCACTGGCCGAACTGAGGGCAATGGATACAGAAACTTTTATGTAAGCAGAGACTGCCGATTGAATCCCGCGCCACAAGTTCTCGGATAAGCGGGCCTGCGCTTCCGAGCCGGGCCCGGGCGTGTTCAGCAGAATTGCGATCCGGTCGTCCCCCATATCAACTGCCAAGGAAGAGCAGCATGGATTCAGCAGCTCCTGGGTAATATTCATGATCCCGATCTTCAGCAGGCTCCGGTCGCCTGCGCTGTATGTCTCCACAAGCTCCTTGTACCGGTCAATCTTCAGTACGACAACGGCGAATGGCCACTGAGCATCCAGAGCGATTTCATACGCTTGGAACTTCTCGTTCAAGCCTCCAGGATGGCTGCTTCCCGACCCTAGGAGCAGATCGCGGACCACATCCTGCCTGAGCGCCAGGAAGTGATTCCTTCGCTCCGTCTCGAGCGCCGTCAGCTTCACCAGCTTGTGATTGACCTTGGATGATAATTTGCGGGAGATGAGGTAGGAGGTCAGCAGTCCGAGTACGAGAATCGCGAGTGCGATTCCGATCGTATAAGCCCTCATATGGTTGAGGCCGCCAGTGATGACGCTGTAAGGAGCAATCCGGATATAACGCCAGCCCAGCACATCGGGAGCCGTGTAGGTCACCAGCGACCTCACTCCGTCTACATCGGAGACGAAGTACCCCTCCGATTCCTCGCTTCCCAGCACCTCTTGCATGTAGGGCTTATGAGCGAGAGCGGTCAGCATCGGATACTTCCAACCGTTCGTGATCAGCACGCCTTGATGGTCGATGATAAACGTATTTTTGTCTGAACTGGAAATCGTACCGTCGATATTTTTATGCAGCTGGGTTTCGGAAATATTGACGATAATGACAGGCTTCTCGTCGTTATGGGATAAAGTGTCGTACAGCAGGAAGCTGTAGCATTCACGCTCCTTCTCCTGGCTGCTCAGCATCAGACCCTCAAACGGGATTTTCCGGGGGATGGGCATCAGGATGTCGTAATCGGAGGCATGCTTCACCATCTCGGCCGCCGTCGTGTCATAGAACTCGCCTGATCTCCAAACTGAATTGGCGCTGATCTCGGAACTGCTGTAGAACGTGTCGGTCTTGGGGTTATATAAATAAATGGAATCGATAAATAACGAAGTCGCACGATAAGAGTTCAGCTGAGCCATCGCGTTGCCTGTATCCAGGGAATCGACCGTAGAGAAATACAACAGCTTAGACACCGTCACATCATTATAAATTTGCTGGGCCATCGTACGGGCATTCACCGCCATGATGGACGCCTCTTCACTGGTCTGGGCCAGACTGGTCAGCGTGCTCGTATACGTCTGCTTGAGTGCTATATCTTCAAAATAAACATGAAGAATAGCCGATAGCACCACAATCGTCACTACGATGGTCACTGTAAAAGACCGGAAAATAGAAAGGGAGAATTTCATGCTGGAATCAGACGTATCTATTTTCAACATCGTCACCTCTTCTCCTGAAATCGATTTCATTCGGTTTGCAAATCTACCATTTAGGAGCTAATAATCATTTCCAAATTCATTATAAACCAGCTTGAAACCGCATTCAATTTGTTTTATTGAAATCGATTTCAATTTATTTTATACTTAATACTCAGTAAAATTTATCTTACAACACATTACATGGGCATAGAAGGTTGATACGGATGGATATTCACTTTAAAATTGTCGACGTTGCCGCCAAAGCGGGAGTTTCTCCAGCTACCGTCTCTCGCGTACTCAATGACAGCAGCAAGGTTACGCCGAAAACGAGGGCCAAGGTCATGAACATCATCCATGAGCTTGGTTATCAGCCCCATGCTGCCGCCAAAAATCTTCGCTCGCAAAAAACAATGATCGTCGGCGTCATCGTCCCCGATATCAGCAACTCCTACTTTTCTGAGATCATCAAGGGCATCGAGAACATCGCTTATTCCAAAAAGTACAAAGTGGTCATCTGCGATACAGCTAATAATGAAGAGAAAGAGCTGGAGTTTCTGAACTTGTTGACCACACGTACCATCGACGGAGTCATCATGGTGGCCCCATTAACTTCGAATGAAACGATTCTGAGTATTGCCGATCACGGATATTTGATTGGGATTGTAGGAAAAAAGCTGGAGCATGAGCGCATCCCCTGCATCCTCACCGATAATGTGAAGTTTTCGATGCAGGTGGTCCACCATCTCGTAGAACGCGGCCACCGGGAGATCGCCTTCATCAATGGCTCTGCCCATGCGGTGGACAGCTTTGACCGGCTGGAGGGTTACTTGAAGGCGCTCAAGGAGCACAACATTCCGTTTAAGCCTGAACTGATCGAGAACGGAAACTTTCACGAATCGGGCGGTTATGAGGCGATCCTGCGGTTATTCGCCAAGAAGACTCCCTTTACCGCCGTCTACTCGGCCAATGACGAGATGGCCCTCGGGGTATACCGGGCCTGCGCAGAGCTGGGCATTCAAATCCCCGAGCAGTTGGCTGTCGTCGGCGTAGATAATAACCGGATCGGCAAGTACTTGAAGCCTTCGCTCACGACGGTCAAGCAGCCGAACTATACGATGGGCGCGCTGCTCGTGGAGAAATTGATCGATATGATGAATGAGGATGAATATGCGGAGAACCGCGTGTTTACCGTCGATTCGGAGCTGCTGATCCGCGGGTCTTCGGAGGGTAGATGATGCTGTTGCCGTGTTCGGCTGCAGTTACTGCTGCAAGAAGACCCTGCTCACCAATAAATAGCGCAAAGCCCAAAACATCCATTATCTTCAAGACAGACCAAGGCGTGTAGTAGGGATCTAATAGCTGAAGCAAAAACGCTGAAGGAACACAGGAGAGGATTCAATGACCACCCAACAACAAGCCGCCATGCAATCCATGATTAACTGGCTATCCGATGAACGGGAACTAGGCCGAATACCTAGCAAAATTGAAATAGCAGGAGAATTTGATTTACATGACATGCATTACTACATATTTAAATATAAAAAAACATGGCTTGGGAAATGGCTCCTAGGTGTTTGCGGGGGATATGAAAATCCAACCGATACGGAGCATTGCGGACATATCTTCAGTGAGATGCAACTCTATAACCCGGTCACCGCCAAACAGGAAGCCATTGCTATGATAGAAATGATCCGCGAGTACTGGATGCAGCAAGCTGCAGCTATTGAGGCTGCACCCATGCAAGAAGGCGATGCAAAGTCTAACAACGATTCATCCGGTATTTTCAATGGGTTCGTTCTGCTGAACTCCCATGATTGCGATCTGGATCAGGTGAAGGCGAACCTTCTGCAGGACTGGAACATTTCCTATTCGCCAACAGATGGAGAAAGTCAGAAGCGAGAGGAAAAAGAGGAAGGAATCCTTGTCTTTGAAGTGGACGGTTTCACTTTAGCATTAAGCTTTGTCGATGCTCCTGTACCGAACGAAGAGGCCGAGCATTATGCACAGGGCAACTACCTCTGGCGGCAGGCTGCGGAGATTACCAAGACACATGTAGCTCAGATTATATTGGCTGTATTTACCCGCTCCGGCTCCCCCATGGATAGCGGCAGGCTGTACGCTAAGCTTGCGGCTAGTTGCTTGAAGCTTCCCAATGCTATCGGTTTATATATGTCCGGTACCGTATTTCAGCCAGAGCTTTATATACAATTGGCCGAACTGATGAATGCTGATGACACGTTTCCTTTGCTGAACCTGGTTCACTTTGGGCTTGTCAAAACCGAAACAGGGATGAACGGTTACACCTGCGGGCTGAAATCATTGGGTAAAGATGAAATAGAAGTGCTCGATAGTCAAACTTCCCCTGAGGAGCTGCGTGACTTTCTGATTGACATTTCCACTTATATGGTCGAACATAACGTAACTTTAAAGGATGGTGAAACCATCGGCTTTACGGCAGAACATAAGCTGCCGATTACCCGCTCCCAAGGCGTATATGTCGACGGAGAAAGTCTCAAGATCAAATACTAAACCTCCCATACATTTACGTCCCGATAGGCAATTGGTATACTAAATAAGCTCTCGTTACCAGCAGGGCGAGCCGTTCACGGCTCGCTTTCGTTTTCATACAAGGAGAAATCAAGCATGCAGCCATTTACAGAAAGAGTCATCCACTTGATCCAGCAAATCCCCGGGGGCAAGATCATGACCTACGGTCAGATCGCAGCGCTGGCCGGAAGCCCGCGCGGAGCGAGGCAGGTGGTCCGTATCCTGCACACCTACAGCCGCAGCTATCAGCTGCCGTGGCATCGGGTGATGAACAGCAAGGGCCGCATCAGCCTCCCGCCAGGCGACGGCGGGGAGCTGCAAAGGCTGAATCTGGAGGCGGAGGACGTGACGCCCCAGGCAGACGGCAGCTACGATCTGGAGAAGTATCTGCACAGCTATTCGCCAGATGAGTATCCCTGATGGCTCGCCTCATAATCGGCGACGACCAGCACATCCATATGCCTCGCGGAGCGAAGGACGGTTTTCAGAATCGAGCCCTGCCATAGCTCCTTCCACCAGGTTGTTTTGGCCTGACCTATGATCAGTTGGGTGCTCTTGCACCCGTTTGCCTTGTCGACCAAGACCCGAGGCAGCTCCTTTCTCCCGCGGGCCGATTGAATTTCAAACTTCCCGCCTAACCGTTCCGTGAGCTTCCTCAGTACGTCCAGCCGTTCGATCAGTTCCGGTGTCTCGGGAACGGTCTCCAGCCGTACATAGGTGACGATCCATACAGCCTTGAGCCGGTAAGCAATCCGGAAGCCCCTCCGGATTAGCCGCTCCGCATGCGGCGTATAGTTCACGCATACAAAGATTACCTCTTGTCTGCGCCACGGGCCTCTCAGCGCACTGCTGCTCCTTTCCCAAGCCTCCAGCCGTTCATCCACGTCATCGGCGATTTCCCGGAGGGCCAGCTCGCGAAGCGCGATCAGATTCCCTGTCTTGAAAAAATGATTCAGCGCCTGATGCACCTTCTCCATCGCATACACCTTGCCATCCTTCATCCGCTGCTGCAGCGACTCGGGCGTGACGTCGATCAGTTGAACCTCATCAGCCAGCCTTAGAATATGATCGGGTACCGTCTCGCGGACCCGGACCCCTGTGATCTGCTCCACCGCATCGTTCAAACTTTCCAGATGCTGCACATTGACGGTCGTGATCACGGAGATGCCCGCGGCCAGAATCTCAAGCACATCCTCATACCGCTTCTTATAGTGGCTTCCGGGCACATTGGTATGCGCGAGCTCATCCACCAGGACGACCTCGGGGTTCCGCCGGATGATCTCCTGCGTATCCATCTCTTGCAGCCGGGTTCCTTTGTAGTCCAAGACGGCTCTGGGCAGCACCTCCAGCGCGCCGACCTGAGCCTGCGTCTCCTCACGTCCGTGAGTCTCCAGCAATCCGACGAACACCTGAATGCCTTTCCGGAGCAGGTCATTGCCTTCCCTTAGCATCGTATACGTCTTGCCGACGCCCGGCGCGGCTCCGATGTATACCTTGAACCGCCCCCGCTTGATCTGCCGGATGCGCTGCTCCAGCTCCTGCGAGCTGAGCCGGCGGAACAGCTCCGCCTCATCCTCCGGCACCGACGCCGCCAGCTTGGCAGGCAGGATGCGCTCTCCCTCATGCTCGGCGCGGTCGGCGACGACGAATACATCGATGTTGCGCGTCTTCTTCAGCATGTCATGCACAATAGAGCCCTGCCAGAACTCCTGCCAGCGGGTCTGCTTGGAATGCCCGATCACGATCCGGGTGACGTGATGCCCCAGCGCATAGTTCACCAGCACCGTCGGCAGCTCCCGCCGGGAGCACAGGGGGAGCTCCTGGAATTCCGCATCGATGCGGTCCGCCAGCTTCAGCAGCGAACGCTTGAAGGCCGCGGCCTCCTTGCTCAGCTCCTTCTCCTGGTTGACGAAGGTCACCACCAGCAGTTCACCGTTCAGCCGCTTAGCAATCTGCTGGCCGCGGCGCATATAGATGGACCCATTCCAGTGATACTGGGTGGAGACGAGAATCCGCTCCGCCGCTCCCGACGGGCCGATCAGCCCCAGCTCCTCCCGGTATTTCTTCAGGGAGTCATTGACGCCCTCCGCCATCAGCCGCAGGGTAAGCTCCCGCAGAATCGCCAGATTGCCCCGCTTGAACAGCGCCGCTCCATCCGCGCGCAAGCCCCCTTCTTCCACCCGGGCCAGCATCGTCTCTGGCGTCACGTCGATCAGCACAACCTCATCGGCCAGCTCCAGCGCATCCGTGGCTACCGTCTCGGTAACCTCGATCCCGGTCAGCTTCTTGGCTACGGCGCGCACGTCCTCCAGCTCATACACGTTGACCGTCGTAATCACGCTGATACCATGGCTGAGCAAGCGCTGGATATCCTCCAGCCGTGTACGAAGCGGCGCGCCCTCCCGGTTCCGGTGAGCCAGACCGTCGACGAGGACGACCTCCGGATTACGCTTGATCAGCGCGTCCAGGTTCAAATCCTTCTTCTCCCGGCCGTTCAGGGTCCAGTGGATGCTCGGCACCCGCTCCAGATCGCCGATCTGCTGGACCGTCTCCGGCCGCTGCATGGTCGATACCGCGCAGATGACCACATCGATACCCTGGCTTCGGAGCGCTTGGCCTTCCCTCAGCATATGGTACGTCTTCCCCGAGCCGGACACCGCCCCGATGTAAACCTTCAAGCGGCCTCGATGCAGCTTGGAGACGGATAGCAGAATTTCCTCCGGCGTCTTGCGTCTGAATGTGTCCATAGTTCCTCCCCGGTCCCAGCCGTTACGGAGTAAAGCCGGAGCATCTGAGGCATCGATGTCCGGCTTCTTCGGGTTATTTCTTCAATAGCTCAATCAAGTCCAGGTTCAAGACCAGCACGTTCACGCGGGGTTCGCCGAAAATCCCCAGGCTGCGTCCCTCTGTATGCGCTTCGACCAGCTTATTCAATTGATCGGCCGGCAGCCCGGTCAGCTTGCTGATCCGTGGGACCTGGACGTGTGCCGATTCCGGCGTAATATGCGGATCAAGCCCCGAGCCCGAATTCGTGATCAGGTCGATAGGCAACTGACTGACAGGCACGTCGGGATTATTCCGCTTCCAGTCGGCGATTGATGCCTCCGTTCTCTTCTGCAGCTCCGGATTCGACGGCGCATAGTTATTCGAGCCTGACGCTTCCGCTTTATACTCAATGCTGGATACACGGCCCTGGAACAGCCTCGGATCGGTGAAGGACTGCCCGATCAGCTCCGAGCCTACGGCTTCGCCCTTGCTGTTCACGATCAGACTGCCATTCGCCCTCCCGGGCATCAGCATCTGCGCGACACCTGTGCTTAATAACGGGTACACAATCCCGCACAAGACGATGAATACGAGACTGACTCTTATCGCGACGCTTATGGAAAGCCGGGCCGGTTCCTGTCCGGCGCTTGCTGATTTATTCATCTTCATCCTACCCTTCTTCTCTGTACAGGTCTAGTAGGTCTAGACCCACCAATGCACGACGAGATCGATCAGCTTGATTCCGATAAACGGTACCACGACTCCACCCAGCCCATAGATGAACAGATTGCGCTGCAGCAGCCGGGTCGAGCTCATCGGCTTGTAGGCGACTCCCCTCATCGCGAGGGGGATGAGCAGCGGGATGATGATCGCATTGAAGATCAGGGCGGACAGGATCGCTGATAAAGGCGAGCCCAGCCGCATCACATTCAAGGCTTCCATCTGCGGGATCGCCAGCGTGAACATCGCCGGGATGATCGCAAAGTATTTGGCCACGTCATTGGCGATACTGAACGTGGTCAGCGCGCCGCGAGTCATCAGCAGCTGCTTGCCGATCGCCACCACTTCAATAATCTTGGACGGGTCCGAGTCGAGATCGACCATATTGGCCGCTTCCTTCGCCGCGACTGTCCCGCTGTTCATCGCGAGGCCGACATCCGCCTGCGCCAGTGCCGGCGCATCGTTCGTCCCGTCCCCGGTCATCGCGACCAGCTTGCCCTCCGCCTGCTCCCGGCGGATAACCGCAATTTTATCCTCCGGCTTGCTCTCCGCGATATAATCGTCTACGCCCGCTTCCCTGGCAATGGTCGCTGCCGTCAACGGGTTATCCCCGGTGCACATGATCGTCTTGATCCCCATCTTGCGGAGCTGATCGAACCGTTCCTTCATGCCCGGCTTGACGGTGTCCTTCAGATAAATGAGTCCAAAGATTTCGTGATCGACGGCTACCGCCAGCGGCGTCCCGCCTTCCTTGGCAATCGCATCGCCTTGAGTGCCGAGATCCGCAGGGACCGTGCCGCCTTGGGCCTCCACCCACTTGCGCACGGCGTCGACTGCGCCCTTACGCACCTTGCGGCTGTCCTTCAGGTCAATGCCGCTCATCCGGGTTTCCGCCTGGAACTCGATAAACGCCCCGCCTTCGGCCATCGCTTCATCGTACGTGAGCCCTTGCTTCTTCATCAGCTCCAGCACCGAGCGGCCCTCCGGCGTCTCATCCTTCATGGAGCTGACCGCCGCCCATTCCCCTACTAGACGTTCAGGGTGTGCGCCTACGGGCACAAACTGACTGGCCATCCGGTTCCCGAATGTAATTGTTCCTGTCTTGTCGAGAATCATCGTATTGATGTCCCCCGCCGCCTCGACAGCCTTGCCAGACATCGCCAGGACGTTGAACTGAGTGACCCGGTCCATCCCGGCTATGCCGATGGCGGACAGCAGCCCGCCGATCGTCGTAGGAATGAGGCAGACAAGCAACGAAATCAAGACCGGGATGGACAGCTCGATCTCTACATACCGGGCGATAGGAGCAAGTGTCACGACGACGATCAGGAAGATCAGCGTCAGGCTGGTGAGCAGCGTATTCAGCGCGATTTCATTGGGCGTCTTCTGCCGGGAGGCTCCCTCGACCAAGGCAATCATCCGATCGATGAAGGATTCGCCCGGATCGCTCGTAATCCGCACCCGGATCTTATCGCTCACGACGCGGGTGCCTCCGGTGACCGAGCTGAAATCTCCGCCCGCTTCCTTGATCACCGGCGCGGATTCGCCTGTAATGGCAGACTCATCGACAGAGGCCAGTCCTTCGATCACCTCGCCATCCCCCGGGATCATCTCCCCCTGCGACACAATGACGATATCGCCCTTGCGCAGCTCGGTGGAGGGTACCAGCTTGATGCCGCTCCCCAAGACTTTATTCGCCGAGATCTCAGTTTTTGTTTTCTTCAGGGAATCCGCCTGTGCCTTCCCCCGCCCTTCGGCTAAAGCCTCGGCGAAATTCGCGAACAGCACCGTGAACAGCAGAATCACAAACACCGTCAGGTTAAAGCCTACGCTGCCTTCCGTTCCGAAATAGCCGGGGAAGAGCGTCATCAGCAGTACGACGAAGGTGCCGACCTCCACAATAAACATCACGGGATTCTTCATCATCGTGACCGGATTCAGCTTGATGAAGCTGTCTTTGATCGCATTTGTTACCATTTCGCCGGTTAGCAGTTTTTTTCTACTTGTACTCATGGACTTATTTCCACCTCTTCGATTAACGGATCGTTAAATGCTCAGCGATCGGGCCCAGAACAACCGCCGGTAAAAATGTCAGCGCACCGATGATCAGGACCGTACCGACCAGTATCCCGACAAACAAGCCATTGTCCGTACGGAAGGTTCCGATCGTCTCTGGAACCCACTGCTTGCGCAGCATGGAACCCGCTACGGCGAGCAGCGCGATCATCGAGATATACCGGCCGAACAGCATCACGAGACCCGTGGATATATTCCAGAATGGCGTGTTGTCACCAAGTCCCTCAAAGCCGGACCCGTTATTGGCCGCAGAGGAGGTGTATTCATACAGCACCTGCGAGATGCCGTGGAACGACGGACTCGTAATTGCAGCCGTGCCCGGCTCCGTCATCAGGGCCAGCGCCGTCGGCGCCAGAATGATCAAGGGATGCGTCAGAATCGCGACGGCGATCAATCTCATCTCCCTAGCCTCAATCTTCCGTCCCAGAAATTCAGGCGTGCGCCCGACCATGAGCCCGGCGAGGAACACCGCCAGAATCGCATACATGAGCATATTGACGAGACCAACACCCTTGCCGCCGAATACACAGTTGAGCATCATCAGAGCCAACGGCGTAATCCCCCCGAGCGGGGTCAACGTATCATGCATATTGTTGACGGAGCCGGTCGTCGCCGCCGTCGTCACGGTTGTGAACAAGGCGGACCCAGCAATGCCGAAGCGTACCTCCTTGCCCTCCATGCTGCCCTGTGAGGCATCCACGCCCAGCCGGTTCAGCACGGGATTGCCTGCCGATTCAGCGGCATAAGCTGCAGACAGGAACAGTACGAACAAGATCATCATCGCCGAGAAGATCACCCAGCCCTGCTTGCGGTTCTTGGCAAACAAGCCGAACGTATACGGGAGCGCAGCCGCCAGCGACCACATGGACAGAATCTCGATCACGTTGGTCAGCGGATTCGGATTCTCGAACGGATGGGCTGAGTTCGCCCCGAAGAAGCCGCCCCCGTTGGTCCCCAGATGCTTGATCGATTCGAGCGCCGCTACCGGGCCGATCGCAATCTGCTGCGGCCCTTCCACCCCGTTCACGGTGATCGTTGGCTGCAGCGTCTGTGGTACCTGAAGCCCGACGAGCACCAGCGTGGTGACAAAAGCAAACGGCAGAAATACCCGCGTATGCGCCTTGACGAAATCCTCGAAGAAATTGCCGATCGTCTCACCCTTGCTCGTGATGGCTCGGATGAAGGCTATCGCCACGCACAGCCCCGTAGCAGCTGAGGTAAACATCATCATCGTAATAAAAGCCATCTGCGAGAAATACGAGAGGCCAGTCTCACCGCTGTAATGCTGGAGATTCGTATTGGTCATGAAGCTGATGACCGTATTGAATGTCAGCGTCTGCTCCATATTATCGATGCCGCTCGGGTTAAACGGCAGAAACTTCTGCAGTCGAAGCATGAGGTAGCCGGTCGCTACCAGGACGATGTTCGTCAGAATAAAGCTTAGCGCGTAGGTTTTCCAGGTCATGCCCCGGCGCTGCTTCAGCCCGATCAGTGCGTATATCGGCCTCTCCGCCCAGGCAAACCAGCGATCTGTGCCGTTCGCCTCGCCCCGGAACACCTGGTACAGGTAGGTGCCGAGCGGCTTCACCAGCAGCAGCAGGATCAGGATAACAACGGCTATTTGTACAATGCCCATAACTTCTTAGACCCTCCTTGTCAGCAACCTAGAATTTCTCCGGATTGACCAGCACATAGACGAGATAAATAAAGATAAACACCGTACATACACCAACCACGATCATTTGTTATCTCCCTCCGGTTCACGGTTTACGCTTCCGCACCAGGCTAGGAAGCCTGCGAATAAGACATACGCTCCGGCCAGAAGCAGCACCATACCTAGATCCAGCATCCAAATCCCTCCTCATGGTCAGCCTTCTGCCTAATCGTCCATGGATGCAATTAAAAAGCTAACGTCCTGACTGGACGTATGAATGATATTGCGGGCCCCCAGATTTCTGTACATCAGCCTCGGACTGCTCGAATGGGTGATGATCGTGATGGGCTTTGTCGTCCATTTGCTGCAGATCTGCAGATAGCGGCAGCACAGCGTCACGCTATTTTCAAATAAAAAGACTTGACCTACCGGGAACTCCGGCATGATCCAGGTAACCTCATTTTTAGTATCCACGAGGTGGGAAATTTTCACTCCGATTCTAGTAACCCTCTCTTGTTCCACTCGATTGTTCACGATCGCTGCGCACGGAATCTGCCGGGCCAGCAATTGACTAATGAACAGCTCCCCTGCTTTGTTCGGTGCGGATACCAAGATCCATTCCCGCTGATGTACCACGGATTCTCCTCCTATTGATTGAGAAAGAGAAGGCAACAAAAAAGAAGCCGGCAGGAAGAAAAGAACTCTTCCCGCGGCTTCTTCAGGCACAGCCAAATAGACCGTGTCTTGCCCACGACAATCGTTGCCTCTCTCCAAACGCTTACGAGGTTAGCTGACGGATTCGGGCGTGAGAGTCGCCCTACCCGGGAACAGCCTGGCTGTTCCGGGATTCACCCCATGAAGCTGCGATGGCAGCTTCGTTGGTTCCCCCGTTCCTTTTCCATTCAAGGACTCAGCGAATCAGATGCATGTCATTCGTTTTGTAAATCATTGGCTTCTGTTTCATAAAAAGACAAGTAAAAACCACAGAGGCTTAAGCCCTGTGGTCGATAGGTTCGATCACAAGCTTCATCATCCTCTCTCCATTAAGCACCATTCGCATGTCAGAACAAGTCAAGACGGTCCTTCGATACCAAGATGGCTGCCTACCAACGCTTACGGGGTTAGCTGACGGATTCGGGCGGTGAGAGTCGCCCTACTCGGAGCCGCTTCCTGCCCCAAGATTCACCCCATGCCCTGCGCGCAGCGGCTCTCACACCGCTTCGGCCTGGCTGTATTGGTTCCCCCGCTTTCCCGGTTAGCCCAGGAAACTCAGCGATTCAACATGGAAACTTTGTTTGATTCATGAGTTGTATCATACGCTTGCCGGTTGGTCCTGTAAAGAAAGACCATCCGTCAAATCCCGTTCAATCCGCCATAATCCGGAAGTAATTCATCTTCGATCTCCATATTGCTGCATCTTACTCCCGATTTTACTGTTTATCTCGAAAATCACGAAAATAGAAGCTTAGCCTAGAAAAGGTGGAGATAACCGAAGCGTCTGTCCATTGAAGTCGGTTTCACGTGGATTTCCGGTTCAAATCATACAAATCTAACCATTTATCGGGTTTTATTTTGCAATAGTTCGGGCGAATGGGGTAACCGCGATAGCTAACCTCGTAAGCACAGGTTTCAGCCGCCAACAACTATTTACTAATCCCGGTTGCACGAGACGAAGATTGAGGATGCCGGAATGGCGGCCATGACCTCTGATTTCGTAATTTTTATAGATGAAGAGGCGCCTCATGTAAAAAAAGACCTTCCAAAAGTGTTCCGCCTGACAAATTGGATCTGCTTAGAAGAAAGGGACTCTTTTCATATGGCGTGACAAAGGTCGTTTCAGACGCATACATGCCTGATTACAAACAGGCTAAGGGAGCATTTCTGCTCCCCTTCCATGCCTTCTGCATAGCTATAGACGCTGTTTAAAGAAATACGGACAATAATTTATTCACGGCATACTCGGCCTCGACATCTATACACACCTGTACAGGACTTCCTACCAAAGCATTACGCCGTAAATCCGCCACGGTCATCCCCTGACAAATCTCACTTTGGCATTCCACTTTAATCTTCATCTGTTGGGTTTTGACCACACCTGGCTCTAGGGCCACCAGCATCGTTAATGGATCATGCAGCGGGGCAGCTCCCATCCAATAATTCGAGGTGTGATAGAAGTCAAAGTAAAACTGTAAGGATTCGTTGATAAATTCGACGATATCCTTGTTCTCTTCTTGGCAATGCTCCTGCAGATAGTTCAGATGCTGCTGGGTAATCAGCGTTTTCATCGTAACATCTAGGCCCACCATGGTGATCGGTAACCCCGAGCTAAACACGATGTCCGCGGCCTCGGGATCGCCCCATATATTCGCCTCCGACACGGGGGTTACATTACCCGGGACATGAACAGCTCCACCCATGACATATACATGCTTAATTTTTTGAGCCAACGTTGCATCCTTCTGAAGCGCCTGGGCTAAGTTGGTTAATCTTCCCAAAGCCACGATAATTAACTCATTAGGAAGCTCGTCCGCTTTACGCAAGATAAACTCATGGGCTTCTTCCCCCAAGGCCTTCTGAGCGGAAGGCGGAAGCTCGACGTCGCCGATTCCATTCTCGCCGTGCACTTTCGTAGAGAAGCCCTGCAAGGTGCGCTGCAGAGGCTTCTCCGCCCCTTGGACCACCGGAATCTCATAGGTCGTCTTGGCCAGCTGAATAATTCTTAAGGTATTCTCCGTTGCTTGCTGGACGCTAATATTCCCGAATACCGTTGTGATTCCCTCTACGTGTACATCCGTTGCTTTCAGCGCATATAGGATGGCTAGCGCATCGTCGATCCCCGTATCGGCATCAATGATTACTTTTTTTTCGAATGGTTGCATCGGAATCTCTCCCTGTCTGGTTAGTTACTATTTAATTCCCGTATTCGATGAAGTGGCAGGAGAATCATGATAGGAATTATAACAGTAATGAGCGGCATAGCAAACCTCTCATCCCAGCGTGTAGCGGTGCGTTACCGAATTTCATTATGAAAAAAGCACGGACCCTAGAGTCCGTGCTTGGTGAGGGAAACGAGCATAAGCTCGGTAATCCCTGCATGACAGTGAAATTCATGCATAGGCTTGCTTCACCAAAGTCATTGCAGCTGCATCAGCGTGGCAGCATCAATATCGTATAAGGTACCTTGGCCAGCTTGAACAAGCTGACTGATCTGCTCGTAGGCCAAGCCGCTTGTCGGGGCAATGGCATCCAGCGTAACCTGATTCGCTGGCAGGTTAGCGATGATTTCTTCCAGGAAGAAACCGGCCATGCCTTGGGAGGTGCCTTTATCATGAACAGGAGCATCGGTAATGAAGATGATTCTTTTGGAGTTCTTTCGTCCCGCTAATTTTTGAATCGCCATATCAATGGCCTCTAGTCCAGATTCCTCTTCGTCCTCCCCGCCGGAAGCAACCAACTGCTCTAATTGAACCCGTAACAAGTGTTTATTATTGGTGAAATCAAAATACTCGAAATCTGGATTATACGGATCTACATAATTAATATCCCGATAAGCCACGAGAGCAAAGTTCGAGCCCGATGGAACGGAATCCACGAAGCTAATGACCGACTCCTTCACGTAGTCGATAACCTCACCCATACTACCTGTCACGTCTATGACAAAGACAATATCCGAAGCAGCTTTGATCCCTTTGGATATGTTCTCTAGAATAGGTGAGGAAGTCGACGGTTCTGACGGCTCTTGTACCGCTTCCTCAACCGGAGTCTTCTCGCTTTCAACGGAGGTCGGGATCTCAGGTTTGTTCTGAAAAATGATGACGGATTTGGAAGCCTCGTTCCATTCTACAACACCGCCTAGAGCTTCACTCACAAAGCGAACCGGTACCATCGTATGCCCATGGATAAGCTGTGCGGGTACACTCAACGTCACGGCAACACCGTTGACGTAAGCCACATTCGAACCGATCGTTAATACAATGGTTTGACCTTCTCTTCTTGCGGTGACCGTTTGGGTGAGGCTATCCCACTCTACCGTTGCTCCGAGCGATTCGAAGATGGACCGCAGCGGCACCAGCACGCTTCCTTGCGAATTGACAGGAGCCTGCTCATAAGCCTGCCGTTGTCCTCCGATTAAAACCTGGATTTGCTCTGGTTGCTGGTTGACCGGCACGAATTGAGGGACAGAGGCTGCGAGCCCTCCCGACTGATTGACGGTTTTCAAGTAAACATAGTATCCTCCCGAGGACAGCCCAAGCTTACTCCATGAATAGGTCGAAGGGCTCCCTGGGGTTATTCGGATTTGCTTCACAAGCTTTCCGCTCGCATTCTTGATCATGAGATACGAGTGATAGGTCGGCTGCAAATTGGCCTTCGGCATATTCACCGTGACGGATCCATTCGGACTCTGTGTAATCGTCCCGGGAAAGCTCGCTCCGCTTGGCACTTGAAATCCCGGTTCGACAGCCGGATTGGGAGACGGCGCTGCAAGCGGGCCGGAGGGAGCGGGCGCTGCTGGCTCTCCGCCAGCGGTTTGGATACCCGTAATCGAAGTCTTCGGGAAATAGAAGTAAATCTTCGATTTAGCACCAGGCGCCGGGCGCTTTTCTGAGATCGTGATGGACTGGCTCTCAGGATTGAAGGTGAACTCCGAAGGTCGGATTTTCATCCCGTCGATGTACAAGCTCACATTTTTACTTGAATTTATGACATATCGGGTCGTTAATTTGAAAACTCGTGCCGCCCCGTCCCCTTCGGGAAGGGCAACCCCAATACTCGATGTGCCCGAGATGTTTTCTTCCCATTCGAAGGTTGGGTTTATTGCATATTTCAAAGAAATCTCAGCACCTGGGTCAGGAGCCTTATTCATCGTAATAGCGTAGTTGTCGTAATCTACGGTGTAATCCTTGTGCTCCACTTCCCGGGCATTGATAAACAAACGAAGCTTCGTATTGGCAGCCGTGATTCGATTGCCGGGGGTGAAGGCAAACCGGCGTTCCTTCCCATCCCCATCTTGAAGCAGGTGAACGAGATAATCGCCCTCTCTGTAATCCAGCCGATCATTCGCTTTCGCCAACCCTGCTCGAATATCAAATACCCCGAGAAGTAAAACGAATACGACAAGTAAACTCATGATTTTCTTACTGTTCATCTTTTTCACTCCATTATGAAAGTCATTTTACGATGCGGTGCTCCTTCGTTCTCTATGATTATAGGCCAGAATACCCATTTATGGAATCTATCATTCATTCTTATCTGAAATTAGCTTCCACCAATTCAAGACAATTTGCCGACAATTTCCTGGATGTCCCTCCGTCCGCGGCAGGTGCTGCTGACCGTGAGGAACAATAGCATATTGCGTAACGTTTCGTTTTATACTATTATTATGTTACATATATTACCTATTTATTTACATTAATTTACTTATTCATTTAAATAGATGAGCAACTTCTGTCATGATCCTATGTACAAGCTGCCTACATCTTTGGAAATCCGCGCCCAAAAATAGAACATATGTTTGCATTTATTATTGTACTATAAAAGGAGAGATTACGCTATGATGATCGAAGCACAGGAACAATCCTCTATCATTTCTGATCTTCAAAAACATGAAATCCCTATTCATGTCATGGAACATGTACAAGCTATCCTGCATTCCAGTGTGGATGCACGATTTTTTCTCCACATGGAAAAGAACACCCCCGTGTGCTCCATGTTTCTTGTGGAGGATAATCCCAAAGAAGCATACAGTGTGGGGCATTTGTTCTCGTGTGATCCCATTGGGGACGATTATTTATACCAATATCTGTCTGTCGAACAATTACGTGTGTTCGGCCGATTCTTATCTTGTCTGCCTATTCATTAGACTTCTTTTGTTCGGATTTAATGCGTTCGTATTCTTCTTCGATGGTTTTGGAGAGAAGCTCGGTCGCCGTCATATTCAGCTTTTTGGCCGCCTCTGCCAGCTGCTGCTTAATATAAGCGGGAACATCGTAATGAAATTTAACTTTGTTTCCATATGGCATGAATCTTCCTCCTAACCCATCACTTCTTGATATTTTTTTTCGATCAAGCGAATTAATAATTGAGTAGCCGATAGGTCCTGTAAAGCTGCGGCTTCGATCAGCTTTTCTTTGATTTCGGGCTGGAATTCGTAAGGTAACTTCAGCTTGGGCTCCGCCATCCGGCCTTCTAGCGTTTTTTCGGCCATTAACGAAAGCTCCAGCAGCGATTCCAAGGAGGATGCGTTGGAAGCCTCTCTTCCGTACTTGGGAAGAACACGAATCAAGTACTGTTTGAGAGCTCGTTGTTCTTCCTCTAAAACATCAATATTCAGCTTTCCGTCCACTACGCTTAATTGGCAGTCTAAATTGTAGCCAAATAAATTGATAGAGTACTTCATAGGGTCCTCCTTATTTGGAAATCATACGTTTATTATATAGCGGTTCGTTACGTTCTACAATATGAATTACCCTACAAGTCTTCATCCGGATAGGCTCACTGGCCTGTCGAATCTTCGACTTCTACATCTCCAACTAATATTATATTGCGTAACGTTACGCTATATGATATTGTATGTGTAAGGCGAGATGCTGCTTTGTTTCCAAGAGTCAAGTGGTGAGGGATACACCCCTTCTCTCGGATTATCCCAACGGGGCACTTTTCATGCCTAACTTCACTTCCGAACAAACCTACTGAGGAGGAATTCTATCATGGCAACCAATTACACGTACACCAAATATACGGCAACAAACGGCGTGGTGCTTCATACGATCAAAACGACTCCTAAAAACATCATCTTGAAGGCGATCAGTTCAGCAGTTACGTCTTCCTCGCAACCCAACTATGGGATTAATGGCGGATTCTTCGATTTTTCAACGCAAAACATCCTGTCTATTGCTGTGAACAATCACGCGCCTGTTAAAGGCGCAGCTGGAGATTATGGCGTGGGTTGGACCAACGCAGGAACGGCCAAACGCGGCACGTTGGTCTGGGACGACGCGGCAGGGAAATATTCGGTTCAAGTCACCGACTCGGCAAGCAATCTCACCGTGACCGATAAAACGAAATATTGGGCTCAGGGCGGCATCAGCATGAGCCTGGGCAATGATTCGGGCTGGGCGGCACAAGCCGATGCCGAGAAGATGCCTAACCGTACAGGCAAAGTAGAACGCGCTGGTCTGGTATATAATACGGGGCTGAATATCTGGCTTGTCGTAACCAATACAAACTGTACAGCCGCAGAGTTCCGCACGGCCATCAAAGAAAAGGTCGGCTCCGGAACGCTTGTTAATGGAATCTTCCTCGACGGAAGCGGTTCGTCTCAGATGAAATGTGCTGAGGCCAGCGTAAGTGGAGACGGGAGGAAAGTCCCAGAGATGGTTGCTCTGAAAGATAAATCCTAAGATGAAACGCCTCTTCTTAACGAAACAGGTGCAGTTTCTCCAAAGAGAACTGCACCTGTTTTCTGTCTACTTGGCCTCCGAGGCCTCTTGGATCGCCCGGACGATCTGTTCATGAAGACCTGTGCTCGCGGCAGCCAATCCGCCGCTGTATAGCATGTCGATATCGTTGCCTTCCAAGTCGGAGAATGTGCAACCCAGCTCCTCCAGCAGAATTCGGCCGGCCGCATAATCCCACGAGTTGACGTAATTTTGGACATAGCCGCCTAGTACTCCCTCGGCCATATCGGTCAGCTCCATCGTCGTCGCTCCATAGAGTCTGACGCCCCGAACTTGGGCAGCCAGCTTATAGAGCGGCTCCCAAGGCTTCATTTCCTCCAGGCTTCCCCATGGCGCACTAATCGCCACCAGCTCATTCTCGAGCAGCGTGTTCGCAGGAACCGCATTCAGCTTCACGTCATTCAGAAAAGCCCCGCTTCCCTTCTGAGCGCGGTACAGCTTTCCGGCCATCACATCGTAGATGATCCCGAACACTCCGCGATGGAGCTCGCCGAACGCTACGGAGATGGCAAAGTCTTTCTTCCGGTTAATAAAATTGCTCGTGCCGTCGATCGGATCAATAATCCACAAGTACGGGCTCTCCGAAACCCGATTGCCCACGTTCTCCTCGCCCACAATATTATGCTCCGGATAGTGCTCCGTAATCTTGCTCACGAAGTACGACTCGATCTCGCGATCCACCTCGGTTACCACGTCCGCATGACTCGTTTTCTGCTTAAATTCAGTGCCCTCTTGCAGCCTTTGTTTGATGATCTCCCCGGCTTCCAGAACCCAAGCGATGGACTTCAGATAAATGTCATGCTCTTCGTGCATATGGACCTCACTCCTTTGATTTTCTTCCATAGACCAGATATAGCGTAAGGCTGGAAATCACCATCAAGATGACCGAGTACACCAGCACCAGAGCTTGTACATCGCCCGTGGCCTGCTCGCTCGTACTATTTTTGATCACGATACCTAGCGGCTGCAGGATTGGGTGAAATAAAAAGACAGTAAGATCATAATCGGCTAGATGCCCGTTAAAATTCATAGCTAACACCGCTAACGTAGAGGGCAGCACGATGGGCAGCAGGACTCGTCTAAAGGTGTGGAAGGCTCCGGCCCCTAAACTTTGGGCGGCGTCCTCCAAGGATCGGTCGATTGTAAAAAAAGCAGCCCGCAGCATTCTCAGCGTAAACGGAATTTGCACGATGACGTAGGCAATCAACAGAATCCATACGCTCCCAGTCAGCACTTGGTTCAGCATGATGAGCTTGGGCGAATCATAAGTGACGATCAGCCCTAAGGCGATCAGCGTTGAAGGCAATAGCCACGGAATCAGCATGGCATACTCCAAGACGGTAGCGAACAGGTTCTTGTATTTATGCAGAATTCGAGACACAACGAGCGCCAAGATCACCACCAAAATCGAGGAGACAGATGAATAAAAAATACTAACCCCGTACGGCTTGAAATCACTAAAGTGTGTAAATAGCCTTGCATAATTCGCCAAGGTAAAGCGATCCCATGACAAGGTAGAAGTCGTGATGCTATACGAATCGGTAAACGAAAAAATCACGATCAAAATCACCGGCAGTGCATATATCCCAAACAACAAATATGCTACGCCATGGACCAGGATATTGGCAAGCTTGTTGTTGATTTTTTGCTTCACGATTTGCGATTTCACCTTGGAAATCGAAATATAATTGCCGCCCTTTTCCACTTTCCTCATCATGGATAATAAGACCCACGTAAACGCCCCCAGAATCATGGCTAGCAGAGAGGCCATGTCGCGAGAGGTGACACTTTGGACAAAGGTTAAGATCATTGGGGTGATCGTTTGAAAATTTTGACCGCCAAGAACCAAGGGAGCCGAAGTAGCCCCTAGCCCCGTTAAAAATAACAAAACGGTTACCGCAAACAACGTAGGCTTTAAGACAGGAAAGACAACTCTTCTTAGAATATAAAAGGAGCCATTCCTGTAATGAATTAATTTAAGGTTTGAATGAAAAAAGCGCCAACTGTATACTGGGAAACGTTCCGTCCAAAGAACAATTCCAGCACAGGAGGCACTCAACATGAAGTATAAACAAT
>NZ_JBBPCC010000037.1:0-42828 GCF_038070315.1 Paenibacillus filicis
TCTTTTCGATCCGAAGGTCGAAATGACTACAAGGTTTGTTCGACTTGCTCAAAAGTAATGCTAGCGAGAATTTTCATTCTCTATTTAACACTCACTCGTTGTTCAGTTTTCAAAGGGCAATTACTTTATATCGCTTGTCCATCATGACGACCGTTATTTCGTCAGCCGTTTGTGACAGCGAGGATTACTTTACCACATTCACTTTCGAATTGCAAGCATCTTTTTCTTTAATGTTTTCATTCCATATCCATGGGACGAACCCGTTTGGCGCAGAAGATTTACATCATCGAATCGGACAACGAAAGCTAATTTACCACACTTACTACCCAAGATGCAAGTAGTAATTTCAATCTTTTTTTCGGCCGCTTTCTTGGGCCGGGAATCAATATAACATGCTCGTCCAAAGTATGCAACCCTATATTTTTCCCAATACATACAATTATAAGTAGTATGCTCTTCACGGTTCGTTTTCATTTTAGGGACAAACGTTGTAAAATATTTCATGAAAAGGGGTGAGCCATATATGGAAGCTTTACTGCATGTCGATCATCTCACAGGCGGGTACAGCAAGCAACGACCTGTGCTGCATGATATCGGCTTCACTGTGAATGCCGGCGAGATGGTCGGCCTCATCGGATTGAACGGAGCAGGGAAAAGTACAACCATCAAGCATATTCTCGGGCTGATGGAGCCGCATTCCGGATCCGTCCGGCTTGGAGGAAGGAGGCTGGGTGACGATCCCACGGCTTACCGCCGTACCTATGCTTATGTCCCGGAGACGCCCCTGCTCTATGAGGAGTTGACGGTTAGGGAGCATCTGGAAATGGCTGCTATGGCCTACGGCATGGATCAAGCTTCATATGAAGAACGCGCAGCCAGGCTGCTCGAGGACTTTCAGATGGCGCCCTTCCATAACCGTCTTTCCGCTCACCTGTCCAAGGGAATGAAGCAGAAGGTCATGATTATGAGCGCCTTCCTAGTCAAGCCTGCCCTATATATTATCGATGAGCCGTTTCTTGGGCTGGACCCGCTCGGCATCCGTTCCCTGCTAGAGCTGATGGCCAAGGTCAAGGAAGAAGGCGCCGCTATCCTGATCAGCTCCCACATTCTATCCACGATCGAGCGCTATGGCGACCGCTATGTGGTGCTTCATCAAGGCCGCCTGACCGCATACGGGGATTTGGAAGCGCTGCGGAATCAGGCCGACATGCCGCAAGCCCCGCTGGATGACGTCTTCTGCAGTCTAGTGACCCGGGATGTGAGTGGAAAATGAGCAAGCCGGAATCGCTGAAGTTTGTCCCTGAGCGGCTGTGGAACCAGCGCGAACGCGCCTTTCTCGCGGAGATCAGGCCATACATCGGCTACGCACTGCAGACAGTCTCGCTGCTGATCTTGCTCGGCATGCTGGCGATGGCTTACTTATACGGGAAGCTGCTTACGTTGGCACCGCCAAACTTCCCCTTTCGGGAGATCATTACCCTTATTCTGATCCCCATCCTTGCGCTCAATTCGATTCGTACTTATCTGAGAGGACCGGATCTCGTATTCTTGATACCACTAGAGTCTGAGCTGGTGCGGGGGTATATGAACAAAGCGGTCAATCGCGCCTTCCTATGGCAAACATCGGCTCTTCTCGTCGTCTGGCTGGCAGTGTGGCCAGCCTACGCTTTCTCAGCGGGGGCGAAGCCGGGCTTTCTACACGCGCTGCTTGTCCTGATTGTAATCAAGCGAGTTTTGCTGCAAGCGCGTTGGATGGAGCTGGCATTAATCTCCCGACCGGCCCGGATGCTCTGGTCGCTTGTCCGCTGGCTGATGGCGGCTGGACTGACTTACAGTCTGCTGACATTGCAGCCGTGGGTAGGAACTCTCACGGTCGCCGTGATCCTGCTGCTGTACGTGCTCATAACCCGGCTATCGGCCGGAAAACAATCGCTTCAATGGCTGCGTCTCATTGACACGGAGCACCGCCATAAACGTAATATTCTGCGGCTATTGAATCAATTTGTCGATGTGAGCGATCTGCAGGGACGCCCGAGATCGGTGCACGCGCCGCGGATGATGATGGAGAGGCTCGGCGGCTTTCGCTTCCGTTCCACGGATACGTATCGTTTTCTGTACGCTTATGTGTGGCTTCGCTCGGAGACCTTCGGCATCGGACTTCGCTTAACGGGCATTGGCTTTGTCCTCGTAGCGCTGACGCGCGGAATGGCCGTGCCGCCAATCGTCTTCCTCGTATTCACAGCTCTGCTCGCTTTGCAATTGAAAGAATTGGCCAAGGCCTACCGCCATTCTGACTGGTCCTTTATTTACCCGCTCCCGCCGCAGCTCAGAGCAACCTCCGCAGCTTACGTCGTCAGGCGTGTCCATGCTGCTAGCGTCGCGCTGCTAGCGGTTCCGCTGCTATGGGCGATGCCTCACTTCTATTATACCTTCCCGCTGCTCGCGGTGGGCTGGGGACTCACCTTTCTGTTGTGCAGAGTCCGGGCAACCAGCCCTGAGTAACTGCCGGCCACAACGCAAAAAAAGCCGGACAGATATCCCCGGCCCATCTCATAAAACGAAAAGCCCGCCCAGGCAGCTGCTCTCTGCGAGCACTCCTGGGCGGGCTTGCTATAGGCCCCCTTGCTACGCCCGGTCCAAAAACCGTGCTCGGACATCCGGCCCCGGCAGCAAGCAGGCATCGGCTTTGCCGAACAGCCGGTACCGGTTGCGCGCAATCACCCCATAGACATAATCGCGGATCGGCCTGGGCACGATAATCGCAGCGAACAGCCAGCTCCACGCGCCGCCTAATTCCCGCAGAACCCTAAGACCTGCCGTGGAACGGGTATAAGCGTGTCCGCGATCAATCAGCACGAACGTATCAGGCGAAGCGTTGCCCAGGCCGTACTCCTGGAGCAGCGATTGCCCAATCTCCGACTGGAGCGCCGCAAAGCGAAAGCTCCCCTTCCGGTCCCGCGGCAAAATAAACTGAACCGCCCGCTGACAGAAGCCGCATACGCCATCGTACAACACAACCGGATGTCCGGCTGTAGCTAGCCTCGTCTGCTCGTTGATCGCCATATCCAGCCACTTCCTTCCTCACAGTCCAGGGTTACACGACAACCTGAGACTGACCGTCATGTTCATGCTTATACCTTCATTATACGCGAAATCTATGCTGTAATCAGCATGTCCGCCCAACAAAAACAGACCGCCGAAGCGGTCCTCCTCTATCATCCATCCCCATGGATTCCTCTATAGCGGCGAATACGCGCTGTGACTGACCGGCGCCGCATCCGTAATAGTCATGGCCAACTTGCTGTAGAAAGGTAACGGCAGGCATTATCCTTTGACCGCGCCAGCCACCATGCCTTTCATAATTTGCTCCTGGAAAATCAGGTAGATCACGATCGTCGGAATTACGGCAATCGCCATCGCTGCCATCGTCAGACTGTAGTCCGTACCGAACCCGTCTGAGAAGATGGATAGGCTGAGCGGGAGTGTCTTCAGGGCCTGCTTATTGATAAAGACGAGCGCAAACGCAAAGTCATTCCAAAACCGTAAGAAGGCGAGAATCGATACCGTTGCCATTGCGGGAACGGACAGCGGCAAAATGACGCGGAAGAAAATCCCCCAGTACCCGTTACCGTCGATCATCGCAGCTTCCTCAACTTCCTTGGGCACCGAGGTCAGGTAGGCAGCAACCACAAAGATCGCAACCGGCAGCTCGAACGCCGTATAGGGCAAGATTAAGGCCGCATACGAATCCAGAATCCCCATCGACTTCATCATAATGAACAGCGGAACAAGTGTACTATGAATCGGAATCAGCATGCCGAGCACGAATAATCCCATAATGATACCCTTCAGCCTGAATTGCAGCCGAGAAAGTACATAGGCTGCCAGTGTACCCAGCAGCAGCGTAAGCGCCATCGAGCTGAATGTGACGATAACCGAGTTGGTGAGCGCCGTGCCGATACCGGCCACTTTCCATGCCTTGATATAGTTCTCAATCTGCCAGACGGTAGGCAATGAGAAGGGCTTGCCGTAAAAATCCTGATTGGACTTGAATGAGCTGATGAACAGCCAGATAAGCGGGTATAACGTGAGCAGCGCGTACACGGTCAAGAAGCCGTTACCAAGCCAGGACTTGACCTGCTTGAGCGCTTTTCCTCCTGATTTTGCACCTGCGGCCGTATTGCCGTTAGCGGGGATAGCTTCCATTTCCGGTCCCTCCTTCTTCTAATTGATAGCCGGTTAGTCTTGCTTGCGCTTCATGAGGATCTGGCTGCCGACTACCAAAATCATGCTGATAATAATGATCAGAGTGGACACGGATGAACCGTAGCCATAGCGGAATACGTTAAAGGTGCTATTGTACATATAAGTAGCCAGAAGCTCTGTCGATTGCGCCGGTCCTCCATGCGTCATCACGTAGATCAAATCGAAGGCCTTGAGGCTTCCCGATATACAGAGTACGATGGCCACCTTGATCGTATCCCAGATCATCGGCACGACGATCAGATACAGTCTGCGGAATCCAACGGCTCCATCGATCTTGGCTGCATCTTCAACCTCAGAAGAAATATTCTGAATAGCTGCGATGAACAGAATCAAGTAAGGACCGATGTTGGCCCAAATGATCGGTACGCTGACCGAATACATGTTGACCTTCGGATCGCCCAGCCAATCACGAATCCACGAGGAAAGGCCCAGATGCTCCAGAATATAATTCAAAATCCCGATCTGCGGATTGTAAATATATCCCCAGATGATCCCGATAACAACGGAAGCCAGCACCATCGGCATGAATACAGCCGAACGGATAAACCTGTGGAAGAACGAGCTCTTCCAGAGTACCAGCGACAGTACAAGTGCGATCGGAACCTGTCCGAAGATCGAAGCCGCGACAATGATCAGATTGTTCTTGAAGGCCCGCCAGAAGACAGGATCCTGCAGAACCTCGATGTAATTGGTAAACCCGATGTACTTCATGGCTCCGATGCCTTTCCAATCGAAGAACCCGTAGAAGGCCGACCAGAAAATCGGAACAATGACGAATACCGTGTAAATCAATAAGGCAGGAAGCAGGCCAATGAAAATAAATCCCCGTACCCGATTCGCAGCAGCCATAGCTAACCCCCCGTTTTCCTTTATGCTGAAATATGCTGGCTTGCAGTTGTTCTTGTATACTTGCATGAAGATGCCGGGGAACGGTTTCCCATCCGAAGCCGTTCCCCTATCAACACCTATCATTCACCACTTATATACATGTGATCGTTACTGCCTAATGAGTTACTTGCCTAATGATTTGGCTTGGGCATCCTGAAGCTTTTTGGCGATATCCTCAGGCTTGCCGCCCAGCAGCAGCTCCTGCAGACCATTGTTGATCGCTTCGGCACCCTGCGAGCTCAAGTAAGCATCATACACCGGTGTGAATTTCACTTGCTTGGTCAAGTTATAAGCCTTGAGGAACAGCGACGTGACCTTTGTCGGATCGACATCCACTTTGTAGTTGACGACCGAGTTGCTCTCGGCAACAGCCTTCATGCCTTCCGGACCGCTAACTGTGTAGATCAGTTCATACGCAGCCTCCAGCTTCTTCCCGCTCAGCTTCTTGCTGATTGCCAGACCGCCTCCAGCACCGCCGGAGAGACTGTTCGGATCGCCTTTGCCGCCTGGAACGGACGGAAGCACCGTCACTTCAACCTGATCGAGCTGTTCTTTCGTGCCTGTAGCGGCCATGTTCGTAAGTGCCCATGCGCCGTCAATCATCATAGCGGCCTTCCCTTGGATGAAGTACTGCTCCATCTGGGTGTTATCCAAACTGTTGAAGCCCTGTTGGAAAGCACCTGCATCAGCCAATCCCTTGAAGTAAGTCAGCGCCTGCACGAATTCCGGATCGGTGAACTTGGCGCCATCCTGCTTCGCGGCTTTCAAGAACCAGTCCGTGCCCGTTACGCGGTCGGCCAGAGAGCTAAGAATACTGGATTGTGCCAGCCAGGCTGCCTTGTTCCCAAGCGAGATCGGAGTCACGCCTTTTTCCTTGAATGTTTTGATAGCGGCCATCAACTCGTCCCAGGTTTTCGGAACAGCGACGCCGTGCTTTTCAAACAAAGATTTATTATAGAAGAACAGCGACGTAACCGAAGCATTGATCGGCACCGCATATACTTCATTATTGAAGGATAACGCTTCGAGCGCACCCTCCATGAAATTGTTTTTCCACTCAGGATGCTTGTTAACCAATGGAGTAATCGGCTGGAGGAGGCCGCCGTCGAAATATTCTTTAATTCCGGTACCGGCATGCGCGAAGAATACATCCGGCATCTCATTGGCTGCCGCAACGGTCTTCACACGCTGACGATAGCCGTCCGGAGGAATCGCTTGGGCATCGAGCTCAATATCAGGGTGATCCTTTTGGAATTTCTCGATCTGAGCGCGTACCGCCTTGGCCCGCAGGTCATCGCCGGAGAAGTTATGCCAGACGGAAAGCTTTACTTTTTCTGCCGGCGCTTCTTTTTTCTCTCCGCCGCTTTTCACTTCGCCGCCACCCGCTGGCGCCTGGCTACAAGCTACCAGTGTGGATAATGCCAATACGGATGCAAGGCTTGCCGTGATTCTCTTTTTCATCGTTAAACCCTCCTCTTCTTGACTACATCTTTAGTATAAAGAGATCGCTTCATACGTAGTAGGGGATATCCTTCAGCCAGAGGGTAGAAAAAATCCGGTTTTACGCATGTTTGTGTTAGATAATCTAACACAAAAGACACATAAAAGCACGGAACGGATGCCCGCCCGTGCTTTTATTCATGTAAATTTGAGAAAGATAGTCTTAGGAAAAAGACGCTACCCAGTCTAGGATGACTTTGCCCAGCTCCTTGGGCGCTTCCTCCATACTCATATGACCGGTCTCAGCGATGAGCCTTTGGGTCACATGATCGCCCTGCACGACAAAGGTCCGTTCAGCCGCAATAATCTGATCGTTCTCCCCCGCCACCAGCAGAAGCGGCAGCTCCGTATCACGAAGCACGGCATTCCG
Organism: Paenibacillus filicis; assembly: GCF_038070315.1. NCBI lineage: Bacteria > Bacillati > Bacillota > Bacilli > Caryophanales > Paenibacillaceae > Paenibacillus > Paenibacillus filicis. Next base: position 7,025 of record NZ_JBBPCC010000037.1, read on the forward strand.
GTCAGGACGCTCCCTCATCGCATCCAGCGTATGTACGGCTCCTTCCGGACTTGTGCGGAATCCGATTTCCTTGGCTTTACGAACAGCTTCCGGCATCGATTCCAGATGAGCCGGCGCAAACAGCTTGGGTACAAGCCCTTCAATAAATACCGGCAGGCCCTGCTCGCGAATCGTTTGCTTAGCCTTCAGCCGGCCTTCCTTTCCCTTCTCGTCATCGGGAAACGCAGTGGAATGAATAAGTCCGAAAGCACGAAGCTTATCTGCATGACGCTCTGCCAGCGCCAGTGTTACATACCCACCGAGTGAATGCCCGAGTACAATCGCCTTCTCCGTACCCAGCTCATCGATCAGTGCCTCGATATCTCCTGCCAGCTTTTCCATCGAGTAGGACTCGTCCGGCGAACCCGATGTTCCATGTCCACGCAAGTCCGGTACAATCACGCGGAAATGTGCGTCCAATAGCGGTACGACCTGATCCCAGTAAGCTCCGCTGCCGCAAAATCCATGCAGCAGCACCAGCGGATGTCCTGAACCCTGCTCCGTATAGGACATGCTCCAGCCGCCTCGTTCTAATGTACGTTTTCCCATATGTATATACCTCCTCTTAATCCGGCCTGTCAGCCGGAGCCACTACTATCAGTATACCCGATATACCCGCCGGACTGCGATCTGAACCAAAAAAAGAACCGTTCCGGCCGGAACGGTTTGATCTGGGACCTTCCATGCTCGCCTTGCGGGCGTTATACGGTATCATCCTCTCGGAGTACCGCGCCTCCGTTGCTCCGGATCAGGTCAACCACTTCCCGGTAATCGCCTTCCTTGACGTGCGCACTCAGCGCATAGTGGTGCTCACGGTCATCCACGCCATCGTTATTCGCGTCATGGCTGATCCGCTCCGCTTCGTTCAAGCCGACGAACGCAGCAGCCGTTCCTCCTGTGCTTCCGCTCGGATAGGAAGCACCTGCCGCGCCGATTGCCGCATTGCTGGAGCCTACAGCGGCACCGAGCGGAAAGAGCAGCAGACTGTGGTCTGGAGCTTCCTCGATGGCGCCAACCTCAATCTGTTCGATCGGGTAGGTTTGCAGCAGGCTACGGACATGCTCGGCGTCGCTTTCATTGTGGAAATAAGCTTGGATATGCTGGCTCATTAGGGATCGCTCCTTTGTTCGTCGAATGGGTTCTCCTTCTTATTTACCCTAATTCGCTCATTCTTACGCATTGCAGATCCGTTTCCCTGAGAATCCATCGGCTCTTACCCTGTTCGCTAAGACTTGGCTGCAGCAGCCTCCGTGCCTGCCCCAGTGCCAGCTTCAGCCCCTTGCTCGGGCCTCGGCATCGTCGCTGAAGCTCCCTGTAATCCGGCCTCCGTCTGCCTCCGTCTGACCGGGGATATCCACCAGTACACGGCGCCTACGAACAGAGCGCCTCCCACGATATTACCTAACGTCACCGGTATCATATTGTGAAACCAGCCAGCCATGCTGATTGTCTCGGGATGAGGCAGCGCAAGCGCCAGACTGAGTACCGTCATGTTGGCAACACTATGCTCGTATCCCGAAGCGATGAACCCGTAGAGCATCCACCAGATCAGGATCAGCTTGGCCGTCTCGCTCTTGGCTCTCAGCGATGTCCAGATCGCCAAGCATACGAACCAGTTACAGAGAATGCCTCGGAAGAAAAGCTGGCTGTACGGCAGCGACATCTTCTTGGCCGCGGTAGCAAACAACAGATGCTCCGGCCCAATCCCGGCGAAGATCCCGGCTCCAACAATGAGCCCGACCAGAACAAGCGCACCCAGCAGATTGCCCGCATAGCACCAGAACCAGTTGCGAAGCGTATCTTTCCAGGTCGTCGCGCGTGAAAGCGTACTGACCGTGTAATACATATTATTGCCGGTGAACAGCTCCGCACCTGCGAAGATAACCAGAGTCAGGGCCACTCCGAAGGAGACCCCCATTACCATCGAGGTCACCGGGGATTTGATCGCGTATAGCGGAGCTCCGACTGAGAAGATCAGCACGATCCCCAGTCCGACGTATGCGCCAGCCAGCCCGGCAGACAACAGATAACGCAGCAGGCTGCGCTGGAGCAGCTCTTTTTTCTTCATAGCGGTCTGCACGAGTACCTCTACCGAATCCGTGAACATGCCTACCATCCCGCTTTCTATTCGTTAATCTTCAACCCTTCGCTTCCAAGCATTCAGGAACAGTTGCCGGCTGCTTTCCGGCTGCCGCCCCTTATTGTCGCCTATTCTTCTCTCTCCGGCAAGGGGCTTCACAGCTTCATCTTACCTTGTTGCCGCCCTACAGTATGTGAAACTTATCACATATACAGCGCTCTCGTTATAAATCATGCCTCTTCGAGACAACCTACATCTGGAGGTGATCAAGCATGTCAGGAAGAAACAGCAAGCCGAAGAAGAACGGACCGGCCAGCAGCCCGTCTAGACTGGACCAGTATGGCGCCAAGCTGGCTGAAGACACGGTGCCCCGTGATGCAGAAGCCTGCGATACGAACTCCGGACGCAGCTAATGACAGCTCCAAAGCCTTACGGAAAGCTCGGTGTCAGATGACGCCGGGTTTTTTCCTGTTCCTTCCCTAAGTGCCCCCTGTCCGAAGCGGCTCGAGCCCCTGCAAGATTGGCATAGACAAGCACACCCGTACCCTCATATAGTAGAAGGAAGACGAATATAGTAATAGACTCAAGTAGACCCAAATTCAACCAAGTCCCGCTTCCATGTCCATGAAGGAGGTTATCATTGTGAAGTTTCGCCGGATGGCATTCGGAATGGCTTCTTGGCTCGCCTTATCCCTCACCCTTCCGTTGTCCTCCTCCGCTATTCCTGCCGCACCTGCCTTCCCCGATACGGCCCGTCACTGGGGATCGGCCGCCATCGAGTGGGCGGTCAAGCAGCATATCGTTGACGGATATGAAGACAACACCTTCCGTCCCGACCGTAAGGTGTCTGAGCCTGAATTTCTTGCCATGCTGCTGCGCGCCTATCCGATCAAGACAAGCTCCGTTCCGAGCGGAACACCATGGTACCAGCCTTATTACGACATAGCCGGCGCCAATGGATGGACGCTTCAGCGCACCTATGACGCCGACTCCTATAACCGGGGTGCTGTCGCGAGGCTGATCGCTTCCACGCAAAAAGGTTCCCTTAGCTTGAGCGATTCCATCAGCTACTTGCTGAAGAATGGGTTATCGCAAGGCAAAACGGCCGCAACGGTCGAGGGCTACCGTGCAGCCGATCCTCTGTCACGAGCGGAAGCCGTGCAGTTTTTGATGAATATGACATCCAAGGTGTCCCAGCTTCAAGCAGCCGCACCTTCAACCGCTTTATCGAATGCGGGTACCGGCCACAGCCCGGCCGGGGCACCGCCCGCTGGAGAGCCCGTGCGGATCACCGCGGTTTCCGTTCGCGGCATCGCACTGGATGATTCCGCCGCGCAAGTCACGGCCAAGCTCGGGCAGCCTGACCGACAGGACCCGTCAGAGTACGGCTTCACGTGGTACATTTATAATCAGAATTACGCCAATTACGCCCAGATCGGCATCGACGGGGACCGTGTCGTCGCACTCTACTCCCCCTCCGATAACTGGCATACGGACAGAGGCGTTCAGGACGGAGTCGACAAGAGCACCGTGGAGCGCCAATACGGCAAGCCGTTGGCATACATCGTGAAGGACAACACCCGGTACATGCTGAATTACGGCAAAGGCGAATACGGCACTTACGAGATCGCCGGGGCTTATGTGACCTTCTTCTATGACCTGCACCGCAGCGATGTCGTTACCGGCCTCCAGGTGATCGGCGGAGCGGCGGAGCAAGCGATGGCTTCAATGTACCCCAAAGGAAGCGATGCATTGAGAAAGGCCTATGAGCTCCAATCGTTCGATCTGGCTAATGCTTCACGGGTCAAGCTCGGCTTCGATCCCTTCACCTGGGCCGAGGACATCAGCTCCACCGCCCGCAAGCATAGCGGAGACATGGCCAAGCAGGGTTACTTCGACCATAAGAACAAAGCCGGACAAAGTCCGTTCGACCGAATGAAGCAGGACGGCATCACCTTCAGTGCGGCTGCCGAGAATATTGCTGCCGGACAATCCAGCGCGATCTTCTCGCATCACGGCTGGATGAACTCATCGGGACACCGCTCCAACCTGCTCGGCGGTACAAGCCGGCTGGGCGTAGGCGTGGCCTTCGGCGGCAAGATGAATGTGTACTACACGCAGAACTTTTATTCGCCTTAAGCCATGCCGTTCGCATATCAGCTGTACAGAAAAACGCCTTCCGCTCCCAAGCTTGCGCTGACGGGCAGAAGGCGTTTGGTTGTTGACGGCATCATGGAGGCTGGTTTGAAAACCGCCTGCTTACTGCTTCTCGATGGATTCAAATAAAAACGATTGACCATTGCGGTAAAACCTCGGATCATATAAGCCGAGCTGCTTCTCGTCATCGACAATGACTACGAATGGAGACCATTCGTACAGAGTTTTGGCTGCAGGATTATTCGTGAACAGGCGATCCAGGTCCGCACCGTCCTGCGATGTCAGACGCTCGACCGGCTGAAGCCCCGTCCAGAGCGAGCCTTTCTTCAGTTCAACCTGCTCGCCCGACTTGCCGATGACGGTGAACACTCCCGGGATGAAATCAGCCGACAGTGCAACCTGCTCATATTCCCCGGAAGCCTGCTTGTACAGCGCATAGCCCTGAGCCGACTGGACCGCGACATGCAGAACCATCAGCAGCCAGACCACACGGTAAATCCGGTAGCTCCGCCGTCCATCGCCGTACCGTTTCTTCCGGCTGCGGGCCCACAGCCATCCTGCCAGCATAATGACCCAGAAGGTCAGGTCCACGATCGGCACCGTGCCGTACGTAATCCGGACGGTCGAGAATGGCTCCAGATACCCGGTCCCCCAGGCGTTGAACAGATCGCTCGTATCATGAATGAACACCGCGAGCGTCCCTAATCCGGCAAACAGCCAGCCCTTGGTTCCCCATATCCAGCGGACGATGAGCGCGATCAGCGCTCCCCACACGGGCACGAGGAATATAGAGTGCGTCAGCCCGCGATGCCACATCTGATAGCGGCCTGCCGTATCCCACCACGACGAGATGACGTCGATATCCGGAATCTGCGAGCCGGCTACAGCTGTAAAAAACAGCGCCTGCTTCTCCTTGCGGCTAAGTCTTTCTTTATTAACGGCCCCATACAGAGCCAATCCGAATAAAGTATGTGTGATCGTATCCATCCTGGCAGATCCTCCCGGCTAACTTGTGCTCCCGCAGCTTTTTCTCGGCCACGGTCAGCCCCCTTATAATCCGGCTCTTATACGGATACCGCCAAGCGGTCTCCAGAAGTCCGAACAACAATCGTGAACGTAAACTTGGTCCCCTTTCCCTGTACGGATTCTACCTGAATCTGCCCCTCCATCAGCTCAACGAGACGCTTGCAGATGGCGAGCCCGAGTCCCGTGCCCCCATGCTTGCGCGCGGAGGAATCATGCTGGTGAAACGGCTGAAACAAATGAGGGATATACGAATCGGGAATTCCGGTACCGGTATCGCGAACCGTACATTCCAGCTGCAGCCGCTCCCCTTCCCGGTGCTTTTGCCGAATCCGGATGTCCACGGTCCCCTCCTCGGTAAATTTAACTGCATTGCTGATCAGATTAATCAGAATCTGGCGAATACGTCCCTCATCCCCGAGCAGCAGCTCCGGCACCGCCGGGTCGAGCAGCCAGTGGATTTCCAGGCTGCGCTGCCGGATCTCCGGCCGGAACAGCTGCAGCGTATCCTCCATCGTCCGCTGAAGACTGAACGGGTCCTGATGCAGGCTGACCTTGTCATGCTCCAGCTTGGAGAAGTCCAGTACCTCATTGATGACCTGGGTCAGCCCCCGGCCGCTTTTCACCATGATGGCGACGTACTCCCGCTGTTCCTCCGTGAGCGGCGTTTCCAGCAGCAGCTCGCTCATGCCGATCACGCCATTGAGCGGAGTGCGGATCTCGTGGCTCATAATCGCCAGAAACTCGCTTTTCATACGGGCAGCCCGCTCCGCTTCGAGCTTGGCCTGAACGAGCTGCTTCTCAGCCTTCTTCTGTTCGGTAATGTCTTTGGATATCGTATATATATCGACAATTTTGCCATCGGCTATCATCGGTACAATCGTCGTGCTGAGAATGATCTCATGCCCGGCTCTGTGCCTAATGGAGAACTCCACCGTCTGTGGAGAGCCCTGCAGCACCTTAGCGAAGCAGCTGCGTATTTTGTAGCTTTCGCGGCGGTTGACGAACTGTGAGAATGACCTTCCCGCATAGCTGCCTGAGTCATAGCCGGTGATGCGCTCGGCTGCAGGGTTCGTCCGCAGCAGCCGTCCATTCGGATCGAACAGGCAGACCATATCGGGGTTATGCTCGAAGATGGAGTCATACCGCTGCTTGTTCCATTCCGCCATGCGCAGGGCAAGTCTGCGGTCCAGATACTGGGTAAGCGCAATCAATAGCATACTGAGCAGAGCTGCTGCTCCGATCCAGCTGGCCAGCCGCATCTCATCCCTGCCGGGGATCAGCTCCGTCTGGTTCAGCTCGCCGGCGAACGAGAAGTGGGCAGCCAGCATGCCCGTATAATGCATGCCCGCGATCGCCGCCCCGAGTGCCAGCGCTCCGGCCAGCCGCTTGGAGGGTGTCGCCTGACGCCCTGATCGCCGGTATCGGGCGGAGGCGTACAATACCGCGAACGATAAGCCGCATGCGATAGCCACCGACAGCACGACGAGATAAGGGGTATAGGATAGCTGCGCTGCTGTCCGCATCCCAGCCATCCCGACATAGTGCATTCCGGCGATCGCCGAGCCGATCAGCGCGCCCCCGCCCAGAAACTTCGCGCCGGACGGGGCCTTTCCTGCGGTGACGGTCATCGCCGCTCCGGATGCCCCCACAGCAAATAATAAGGATAAGGCCATATAGAGAGGATCATAGTGAACGGAAACCGGGAGCTGGAAGGCGAGCATCCCGATCAAATGCGTGGACCAGATGCCCATCCCCAGGGTCACAGCCCCCAGTACAATCCAGGATGCCCTGCCTCGGCCCTGAAAGGACCAAACACGTTCGGCCAGTGCTAATGACGCATACGAAGCAACGAAAGCAACGAGTAAGGATAAGGCAACCAGCGGCAGGCTATAGGTTTCATGCAGGTGTTCCATTCGTTCACCTCGATTTCACTTGATGAAGACGCCGCCGAACGGCAGCGCTTCCCTCAGCACGCGGCGAAGCAGGGTATCCTGTCGCAAACCCGCTTCGAAGTTGCGGTCCCTGGCAGCCGGCTGAATCAGAACCTTGCCGGTGCCTTTCATTTCCCAATGGTAATTCATCTGCTGGCTGGCGAGCGGATTGCCGTAGACGGCGAGCCGCATCTCGGCGCGTTCCGGGAAGGCGACCAGACAGCCCGTATCCACATACACCGGGCGCTCTGGATGCAGGTTCAGCTCGCAGAGCGTCCCAGTGGAGACGAGACCGAGCAAGCCGCCTCCGGAAAATCTCATTCTCACCCAATCCTGGGTGACGAGCGCCTGCTTCACCCGCTGGAAGCGGCTCTCCAGCTTCATCTGCCCGTCATACAGCAAGACGTGCCGGATATCGAACAGCAGATCGCTATGTACAGGCAGCTCAACCGCCTTGAATTGGAAGCCTGCCGGTACTCCAAGTATAAAGGTCGCAGGCCCCGTGATTCGCGATTCGATCCAGCGCTTCTTCCGGTATATACCGGACAGATTCAGCAGCCGGTCCTCCCGCCCCTGGGACGGTCCCTCAAAGGCAATAATTCGCTGCGGATGCAGCACATGGGCGGCTTCCCCCTGCTCCAGCGTGATGGCAGCCGCTTGACCGTCAGCAGCGGAGCCCTCGACCCGGGCGTTCATTCGGGCCCTCCGGGTACGCCACGGCGCCCCCTCCGCCATAATACGAAGCGAAATAGGCGGGTCAAGGCGAAATACAGCAGCGCCAGCGCTCCGGCTGTCAGCGCCGTCCAGGCAATCTGCCGGTTACGCACCATCTGGGCCTGGCGGGCATCCTCCAACTGGCCGAGCGCATGCTCCAGCTGCTCATTGCGCCCTCTCAGCTCTTCGTTCTCACGGAGCAGCTTGTTTTGCGTGTCCTGGAATCGTCTGGCCGCTTCCTCGGACCGGGCCAACGCGTCTTCCATCTGCCGCCGGCTTTGCTCGAGCTGCTGTACGGCATCCTCATATTGATTCTGCAGCTGACCGACTTGTTCCGGCAGGCTATATATATCCTTAATACGGTCGATGACTCCTGCTTCAGCAGCGTTCGCGGGCAGAACTAGCAGCAGCGCCAGACAAATCCAGCCCATACGGCCACCCGTTCGTGCCCAACTCGTCTGCGGTTGTTTTCTCCATGCGCGCATGCCAGTCCTCCCTTGGGCGAATTGCCGTAGTGCCGGACGCCTGTGTGATGTCTTCCTTTTATTGTACAAGCTATCCAGCCAAAATGAAACTCTTCCTTCTGGCAAGAAACGGGAGAAAAGTGAAAAAACTGCGATCCCAGCCGCTATGAGCAGCCCAGGAACCGCAGTCCTCCGGTCATTCTATCGCTGGTCGCCCGATATCGGGGCAGGGCCATTGTAAACGCTCTCCAAGAGCTTAAATTGAAAGTTAAAGCAATTGCAGCCGATTCAAATAATCGAAAGCCGACTCCACCAACCGCATCCAACCAATCATGGCTAGCCAAAGGGGAATGCTTAGCATGACTCCAAAAAACAAACCGACAGATAATCTTCCTTCCATGGTTTCATGCCTCCTCTTTCCTGCGTTTTTTCTCCATTAAAGCTATCCAGGTGAATGCGGATCAACCTTGCGGCCCACGAAGAAAACGGACGATGGGATGGATGCTTCGTCTTTCTATTATATGATGAAAGCGCTATATATTGCACTTTATTTTTCAGAATTATTTGAATATCTACTTTGTGAAAATAATCACTTCGCAGGCTCCGAAGCGTGGCGTATACTGACCGTGTACAGACATCCAAGAAAGCTGGGATTCGCGATGAACGAGCAGTTGACGAAAGCCGACACTTATTTTCTTAATACCCGTTTTTCTCTCATTGTACTCGTCGTGATTGGGAACATGCTGGTTCCATTGTTCACGACCCACACGGAAGCCCAGGCCATCGTCACCGCGATCTTTATGTTCCATATGCCTGTGTTCGTACTGGTCACGGGCTATTTCTCCAAAGGCTTCCCGCAGCATCCAAGAGTCGGAGCTGTGCTGCTGAAAATCGTCTGCCAGTACGTGCTATTCCAAAGTATATACTCCACATTAGACTATGCCTTCTTCCGGACAGAGGGTGTCATTTATTCCTTCTGGGCTCCCTACTGGATGCTCTGGTTCCTCTTCAGTCACCTGTGCTGGAAGGTGCTGCTTCTGCTATTCTCCCGCCTGAAGCATCCGCTGGCCGCGGCGCTTTTGCTCGGTCTCGCGGCAGGCTATCTGCCGGTAGACGGGATCTGGCTGAGCTTCAGTCGCACGCTGGTGTTCTTTCCTTTCTTCCTGGCTGGCTATTACATTCGCCCTGATCTGCTGCTTCAAGTGAGAAGCCGGCACAGCGTCAGACTGCTCGCGGCCGCGATGCTTGCAGCGGCTTGCGCGCTGACCGGCTCAGGCATCCTAAGCCTGCCGCTCGATTGGCTGATGTCGGCGCGCACGTACAGCAGCCTCCAGCATACGGAGTGGTATGCGGCTGTCTACCGTCTCGGGCTTTATGGGGTGCAGGCGGTCACCGCCACCGCTTTCCTAATGCTGCAGCCTGTAAGAGAAGGCAAATGGGCCGAGATGGGTGGACGCACGCTTTATGTCTTTCTGCTGCACGGCTTATGCCTGAAGCTGCTGGCGGCCGCGGGCTTATACCAGTTGACCAACAATGATCTCCTGCTGATCGGGCTGGTGATTGTTACAGCCATTACGCTGACGCTGCTGCTATCCCACCCGCAGGTGAAGGCTCTCACGCATAGCGTGATTGACCCGGAGCCCGAGCTCTGGTTGCGCAAGCTGAAACCAATGCGACGGCGCACGTTGTAGAGGCGGAGGCTTGTATGAGGACCGGATAGCTGCCTCGCAGGCTGCTTACCCGTAGATCAAGGACCAATCGGTGCACTTCCCCGTCTGGTCCTTTGCTTTTTCCGGCTGAGTCGAAGTAAAATCTGCAGCTTTACACTATTTTTACTTCTTTTGGAGTAAAATAGATGGTGTGGCTTATCATCTGCCGGAAGGAGTGGATTCACTCATGTTCGTAAGCCCCAGTAAAGGTCATGTCACGTTGGAAGCTATGGTTCAGGATCTGCACGACTACGTCCGCGCTGATCCGGCTTCCGCCTACAAGATCGTCATCGGCACCGATTCTCACACCACCCGTCGCACCACTACGCTCGTTACCGCATTAATCATCCACCGTATCGGCCGAGGCGCCCGTTTCTTTTACCGTAAAAAAAGCAGCCGTCCGTTATTCGACCTTCGCACCCGCATCTACAAAGAAACCGAGCTCAGTCTGGAGCTGGTCGACCTGCTGAACCGCAAGGGCATGGACGACCTGCTCGCAGAATGGCCGCTTGAAATTCATATCGATATCGGACAACAAGGAGAGACCAAAGCCCTCATCCAGGAAATCTGCGGCTGGGTCACCTCCGTCGGCTACGAGACGCGCATCAAGCCCGAGAGCTTTGGGGCGAGTTCGGTCGCGGACCGGTTTGCGGAGTAGTTAATCAAATACAACAACAGCGTCAGGGCTCTCTTTCGCCCTGACGCTGTTTCATGCAGCTTGCTCTCTCTACTTATACCGCTTAATAAATTCAACCGCCTTGCGGATATCTACCTCAGGCTGCTGGCCGACTTCGCGTTCGATCGTCAGGTAGCCGGTGTAGCCGATCTCCTGCAGCGCGGCGAAGTACGCGTCGAACGCGACTTTCCCTTCGCCGAGCGGGACTTCCTTGAAAATCTCGCCGGAGGTCACCATCTGGGCGATCTTGCCGTGGTCCATCGGCTCGAAGCCGAGGGCGCCGTAGACTTCGCGAGGGTCGACCTCACGGTAGCGTATGCCGTCCTTCACATGGGTGTGGACGATGTAGTCCTTAAGGATGCACACGCCTTCGACCGGATCGTCGCCGGTCACCATCACCATGTTGGCCGGGTCAAAGTTGACGGAGACGCCGTTGGTGCTGAGCGTGTCCAGGAAACTCTTCAGATGCGCAGCGCGCTCGGGGCCAGTCTCGATGGCGAAGTATGCGCCAACGCTCTTGGCATACTGCCCCAGCTCCTCGCAGGCTGTCTGCAGGGAATGATACACCTCGCCGCTGCGGTCGTCCGGCACGATGCCGATGTGGGTCGTCACGATATTCGTGCCGAGGTCCAGCGCCAGATCGAGAATGCGCTTGGACTTCTCCACTTTCTCAGGGTTCGCCAGCTTATCCTGGAAGCCATGGCCGCCCAGGTCGCCGCACAGCGCCGAAATTTCCAGACCAAGGTCTGCAATATACGCGCGCAATTCTTTGCGGGCATCTGCCGACAGATTAGCCGGGTCCATCTCTCCGCTGACTGCGTAGATCTGAACGCCGTCCGCGCCTACTTCCTTCGCTTTCTTCAAGCCTTCGCGAACACCGATTTGGAAGCTGTCCACGATCACACCGATTTTATTCGTGAGTTTCATGCGTTCAATCCTCCACTGGAATATTTAAAATAAAGCCGTTCCCCTGCTTCAAGGTGAGACGGGATAAGAGCTCATCGTCCTGCTTTAGATAAACGCTTGTTAGAAATGAACTTCCTCGCCCTTCACGCTCGACTCGTAAATGCCGCACAGAATCTTCGTAATCTCGAGGCCATCCTCGACCGGACTGATTAGCTCGGCCCGTCCGAGACAGCAGTTCACGAAGTGGTTGATTTCGTTCTGGAAGCCTTCTTCAAAGTGGAAGCCGGTATAGTCGATCTGCGGCTGGATATTCAGAATCGTATTATGCTTCTCGGTCGCGATGACGAAATCAGGCTCGATTTCGGCGCCGCCCTTGTCGCCGTAGATGTTCACGGACGAAACCGTATTTTTCTGATGCAGGGTAAAGCTCACGTCGACGAACAGCGAAGCGCCATTCTCGAAGCGGATCAGAGCATTCGCCAGATCCTCGACTGTATTCTTGGAGGCGTCGTAATCAGCCGCCTGGTAAAAGCTCAGATTCTGGATGTTCGAGCGATTGCCCAGCTTGTGGTACGTATTGCCGGATACCGACTTGACTTTCGGACGGCCCATCATGTACCAGCACAGGTCGATGATATGAACGCCGATGTCCATCAGTGGTCCGCCGCCGGAACGGTCGCGGTCCGAGAACCAGCCGCCCGGATTGCCGAGACGTCTGAGGATGGAAGCCTTTGCATAGTAAATATCGCCCAGATCTCCTGCGTCGATGAACTGCTTGAGCACCTTCGCGCTGCCGCTGTAACGGCGGACGAAGCCGACCTGCAGCTTCTTGCCGGAGCGCTTGACCGCTTCCTGCAGCTCCAGAGCTTTGCCGATATCGGTACTCATCGGCTTCTCTACCAGCACATGCTTGCCCGCGTCCAGCGCTGCGATGCTGATCTCGACATGGGTGTTGTTCCACGTACAGATGCTAACGGCTTCGATCTCCGAGTCAGCCAATAATTCACGGTAATCGGTGTATACCTTGCGCGCACCGTATTGATCAGCCGCGCGTCGCGCGCGTTCTTCGACCAGGTCGCAGATGGCAACCAGTTCAACGTCAGGATTTTTCGCATACGAGTTCAAATGGGCGGACGATATGGAACCCGCACCAATCACAGCAATTTTCAATGTACTCATAGATGAATCCCTCCTCCAAGTTGAATCGTATCACAACCATCCAGACGTTGATAATACGCTTATTTGCCCTGTTTATATCTCAATTTGCGAAGCTGCAGCCTCAGCTTACAGGAATCCGGGGCGTTTTCCAACGGGACAGAATTCAGCCTTGGGGTTGAAATTATTCAGTCATGTTAGACTGCCGGTACTCCGACGGAGTCAATCCGGTATGACGTTTGAACTGCTGGCTAAAATATTTGAAATCCTCGTAACCGACCATTCCCGCCACTTCACTGACCTTAAGCTGGGTGGTCTGGAGGATGCTGGCCGCCTTGCGGATACGCTCCTGGGTCACGAACTCGATGTAGCTCTGCCCGGTTTCCTTCTTGAACACCTCGCTGAAATGGTTCGGATTGAGGTGCACGAAGCGGGCGACTTCCTGCAGCGATAGATTGTGGTCCAGACGCTCCCTTATATAAGCTACGGCCCGCTGGACGTAGGAATAGCGGGAATCGCTCATCGTCTCATGGAAGGTTGTCATGAGCGCCGCCAGCAGCTTGAACAGTTCATCCTCCGGCCGAGGGTCCGAGTCAAGCGCATACACCGTCGCTGGAGGCTGGCCTCCTGCCTGTCCGCTTCCCTTGGCACGCTCCAGCCAGCGGTGTCCGGCAATGACGACGGACTGCAGGAATGCGAGCAGCGAAGCAGGCGTAGCCGCCTCATCCTCCATCTGTTCCCGCACGATCTGGTTGGTAAAGTGGCGCAGCTGCGTCGGGTTATTGCTCATCAGGATCGCAGCCAGCTCGCTTTCTTCCTTCTGGGAGCAGACCGTCCGTCCGCCGCTGCGGCGTCTCGTGTCCTCAGCATCGAACAGCCCCTGCTCACCGAGCAGCAGCCGATAGGCGAATACCTCCTCCGCCTCCCGATAGGAGCGGTGCAGCTCATGCGGTGACGCGACAGCTCCGCCCAGCGCCCCGAATACGGTGCACTTGAGCGTATCGCGCAGCCGCTGGAGCGACTTCTCCAATCGGCTGCGCCAGGCAAAGCCTGATCCGCCGGGCGTGACAAGCACCAGCTTATCCGACCTCAGCAGCGACACACACGGCAGCAGCTCATCCAGCATGTTCTGGGCGGCGCCCAGCAGCAGACGGGCGAACCGTCCTTCGCCCCAGCCGGAGGCTTGCACGATCAGCACATGCAGCTTCGCCACTTCTCCTGCCCGCTCTCCGGCCAGCACCTCGGTATCCTCCATCCAGCGCAGCACAGGCTGCAGACTGGCCTCATCCTCCTGACGGCCCAGCAGCAGCTTCTCAAGCTGCTGACTGCGCAGTGCCGCACTCTGCACCTGCTCCTGGCGAAGCGCCTCCCACTTGGACATGAGGTTCTGCTTGGCTTTCATCGCCGCCTTGATAATTTCCTCCGGGCCGCTTGTCTTCAGCAGGTAATCGGTGACGCCTTCGCGAAGCGCCTGCTGGGCGTAGGCAAAATCATCATAGCCGGTCAGGATCACGATCTCCGTATCCGGCAGCATTTTCTTGATTTCCTTCGCCAGCTCGATCCCGTCCATACCCGGCATCCGGATATCCGTCAGAACGATATGCGGCTTCTCCTGGGGAATACGCTCCATCGCCTCCTCCGCCGACTCGGCAGGAGGCAGCAGCGTAAGGCCCAGCTCCTTCCAATCGATCACCGTACATAAACCAGTGCGGATAATGACTTCATCGTCAATGATCATCAGCCTCATGGGGAATCCTCCAATATCGGTATCGTAAACGAAATCCGCGTGCCCTCTCCAGCCTGGCTCTCGATGCGCAGGCCGGTGTCCAGGCCGTAATGAAGCTGCAGACGCTGATGCACATTGCGCAGCCCATAGCCCGACCGTCCCGGCTCCGGCTGGCCCAGGCTTCCTCCGAGCCCTCTACGGATTTCACGCAGCTTGTCCTCGTCCATGCCGATGCCCGTGTCCTCGACGACGAACGTCATCACCCCGCCGTGCCGCTCCCCATGCACATAGAGCTGGCCCTTGCCCTTCTTCTTCTGCAGGCCGTGCATGATGCTATTCTCGATCAAGGGCTGGAGCAGCAGCTTCAGCATCGGCAGCGCATTCAGCTCCTGGTCGACGTAGAACGCCGTATCGAACTTGTCTTGAAAGCGGATGGACATGATATACGTATAATTCTGTGCATGGGCAACCTCCTGCTGCACCGGACAAAATTCCTCGCCCTTGTTCAGGCTGAAGCGCAGAAAATCGCTGAGCGCTCCGACCATCTCCGCACTTTTCTTGTCCTTGTTCATCAGGGCGATCCAGTGAATCGACGACAAGGTGTTGTACAGGAAGTGCGGGTTGATCTGCGCCTGAAGCGCCATAATATCGGCTTCCTTCTTCTTAGCCTCATTCATCTGCACCTGCTCCTTGAGCCGCTGTATACGGTCGCTGAGCTTATTGTAGCTGTGCACCAGCAGGCCGACCTCATCCGTGCTCTTCACCGCATAGGTCGGGATCGGCTCGTCAGGATTGATGTCCTTCATCGTGCTGGCGAGCCCAGTCAGCGGACGCGTCACCCACTGAATGAACGAAAGCACAAGTGCAATGGCGAACAGCAGCGCGATCCCGATCGCATAAGCCGTGACGGTTAGGACGTACTGGTTCTGCGCCGTGTAGACCTGAGTCGGAATGACGCCGACCAGCTTCCAGTTCAAGCTCGACAGCGTGTGGTACAGCACAGTGTTATTTTCCTTTTCCCCGTCGCTATAGGGGAAGACTCCGTCCTTGCCGTCCAGCTCGCCCAGATTCGGCAGACGTGCGGACAACGGCCGGTTTAGCCATTCCGGCGATTCGCCAGACACAATATGTCCCTCCTGGTCAACGAGCAGGACGAAGCCTTTCTTCTCCCAGCCGGCAGCGTCCAGAATTTTGCGGATCTCCGCCTCGTCCAGACTGATCGACAGGGCGCCGACCGTCTGGAACTTGCTTGTATTGCGGATCGGACGAACGAGGGACACCACCCGCTTGAGCCCGTCGGACGTCGTCTGATTTTCATACAGCGAGGTCCACCACTTGATATTGTTGCGCATGTAATCTTCCTTGCCCGCGATCTGCTCGGACAATCCGGAATGCAGCAGCGTCGTGTTCGACAGAGGCGGGTAATCGTTCGTCGAGGTGACCGAGATGTTGGATATATATTTCTTGGAAAAAACCAGATTCGTCAAAAAACCGATATTCTGTGTGAACAGCGAAATATCCGCTTGTTCGTTATCCAGATACTGCTGGATATCCCGCTGTCCGATAATAAACACCGACATATTCTCCACGTCGCGGATCATAAAATCCAGCTTGTCCGCCACTTGGCGGAGCGTGTTCATCCCGGACTGCTTCTCTTTCTCCTCCGTCAGCGATAGCGCGATCCGGTACGACACGACTCCCGTGGCGAGCAGCGGCAGCACGACGGCGACAAGCAGCAGAAGGGACAGCTTGCGCTTCAATGATTTATCAAGCCAGCGTCTCATGGAACGCCTCCCTGGGTCGTAGATATGGGTGGGACGAATATAGGCTTTAATGAAGCCGGACTTTCTTTACTCTCAAAAACCTTTTCAGGGAATGCTCTCATAGTAGCATATTTGCCGATTTAAGATCACACTATTTTTCATTCAATCAAACTTTTTGTTTGATTTACTTTCAGAATGTGATACCATTTTCTCGTAACCCTTTTAAAATCGCAATATGCGTTTTCCCCTATAACTTGCAATAAAATGCGGTCGGCATGTAAAGAGAAGCAACTGTATAGGTTAATCCTGAGACAAGCTGCACGGGCCGAGAGACCGGTTCTGCTGCTTGGACGGGTTCAAGATTTGGAGCGGAAGGAAGTAGGAAGCATGAGTCAATTTCTCCCCACCCCCAGCGTAGTGATCGATACCGCTGTGATGGAAAGCAACATTGCGTCTATGGCCGAGACCATCCGCAAGACGGGAGTCCGGCTGCGCCCCCACGCCAAAACTCACAAAATGCCTTGGATTGCTCTGCGGCAGATTGAGGCTGGCGCCGTGGGCATTACGGTAGCCAAAGTATCCGAGGCTGAGGTGATGGCTGCGCATGGCGTCCCGGATATCTTCATCGCCTATCCGCTGGTCACGCCTGATAAAATCGCGCGTGCGCTGGAGCTTGCTTCCCGGATCCGGCTCATCGTCGGCGTGGACAGCCGGGAGGGCGCACTGCGTCTGGCCGAAGCTGCCACCTCGGCAGGCCGAACGCTGGAAGTCCGGCTAGAAATCGATACCGGCCTGCGGCGTACAGGCGTCCTCTACGAGGAAGCGCTGGAGCTCGGCCGCTTCATCGGCAGCCTATCCGGCTTGCAGCTCACAGGCATCTATACATTCCGCGGCGCGCTGATGAACGGTAAGGCGACGCTGGACCTGCAGGCTGCTGGAGAAGAAGAAGGACGCTTGATGGCGGAGCTCGCTCAGCGTCTGCGTGACGCGGGTCTCGCCATCGATGATGTCAGTGTAGGCTCCACACCGACGGCCGCTTACGCTGCTACGGTGCCTGGCGTGACCGAGGTACGGCCCGGCACCTATGTATTCCAGGACCGAATGCAGGCCCGGCTCGGTGTCTGCGCGCTGACAGACTGTGCAGGAGCCGTACGCGTTACCGTCGTCAGCCGGCCTACCGCCGATCTGGTCGTCGTGGACGGCGGCAGTAAAACCTTCGCTACCGACGTGCAGCCGAATACCGATCCGCTGCAGCTGCGCGGCTTCGGCCATGTCATAGAGCTGCCGGACGCGGTGCTCGAGCGGCTATCCGAGGAGCACGGCATGCTGCGGCTCGGTCCCGAGGCGCAAGCCTCGACGCTTGCCGTAGGCGATGTGCTTCATATTATACCCAATCATATATGCAGCACGGTGAATTTGCATAATCAGGTGTACTTCCTGCGGAATGGGAAGTATGAAGCCGAGACCGTGCTCGGCCGTGGCAAGCTGGAGTAGCCTTTGACTTCACCGGGACAACGGGCTACCTGCCAGTTGTCCGGCATCGGTCCCGTGTTATCAGCGCTCCGTTGAACCCGGGGCTGCGTTGACGCAATTCTACCGCTTCCCCCGCACGGGAAGGCGTTACTAGAGCATCACTTACCGAATCTGCACCGACACACTAGATTGCCTCGGGAGGGCTATTCAGATGCTGGATCTCATTATTCAAAACGGCCGCGTTGTGGACGGAACCGGAAATCCTTGGTTTTTCGGCGATGTAGGTGTCAAGGACGGGCGGATCGCCGCCGTAGGTCGCATCGATCAAGAAGCGGCTAAAATCGTCAATGTGCATGGCAAAGTCATCGCACCCGGATTTATCGACGGCCACTGCCACTCTGACCTGATGATCTTCGATCATCCGCATAGCGAGATCAAGCTGCGCCAGGGCGTCACGACCGAGGTCGTGGGCAACTGCGGGCTCGCTCCGGCCCCTTATGTGAAGGACCGCGCCGAGATGCTCAAGAGCTACGTGCAGCCGGTTCTCGGCCGTACAGAGTGGGAATGGCCTTGGGAGACCGTCGAGCAGTATATGGAGAAGCTCGCAGCCAGCGGACCTTCCGAAAACCTGGCCACCTATGTGGCGCATGGCGCCCTCCGCATCTCCGTGATGGGCTTCGAGAACCGTCCGGCGACCCCAGCTGAGCGGGAGAAGATGAAGCAGATCCTGGACGAAGGCATGCGCGCTGGGGCCATCGGCTTGTCGATCGGCCTGCTGTATGCGCCGGGCAGCTATACAGCCCGCGATGAGATCGCCGATCTCTGCTCTGTGCTGCCCAAGTACAACGGCCTGCTCTCCACCCACATCCGGGGCGAGGGCAATAACCTCATTCCTTCGGTCAAGGAAGTGATCTGGATCGCCGAGCAAGCCGGCATTTCGCTGCACATCAGCCATCTGAAGGCTGCGGGGAAAGCGAACTGGGGCAAGGTGTTGGAAGCGATCGAGCTGATCGAGGATGCGCGTGCCCGCGGCATGGATGTCACCTGCGACGTTTATCCGTATCACGCTGGGTCCACCACCCTAACCACGGTTCTTCCTCCGTGGACGCTGGAGGGCGGTATCGAGGGGACGCTTGCTCTATTCCGGGACCCGTCCCAGCGCAAGCGGATCAAGGAAGAGCTCGGCCAGGAGCAAACAACCTGGGACAACCTCGTCTGCTCCACCGGCTGGCAGAGCGTCATTGTCGCGGCGATGCATACCGAGACCAATCGTCACCTGGAAGGCCGCTCGATCGCCGAGATCGCCGAGCTGCGCGGACAGCATCCTGTGGATTGCATGATGGACCTGCTGCTTGAGGAGGACGGCCGCATCTCGATCGTCTACTTCCACATGTCTGATGAGGATGTCCGGCAAGTCGTCGGCTACGAGAAGTCGCTGATCGCCTCAGACAGCCTGACCTGCGAGACCGGTAAGCCTCACCCGCGGCTGTACGGTACGTTCCCGCGCGTCTTCGCCCGCTATGTGCGCGAGCAGCGCGTACTCTCGCTGGAGCAAGCCGTCCGCAAGGTCACGTCCTTCCCGGTCCAGCGCTTCAAGCTGGGCAAGCGGGGACTGCTCGTTCCCGGCTATATCGCAGACATTACCGTCTTTGACCCGAATACGATCGAGGACAAGGCGACCTTCGAGGAGCCGCGCCAATATCCGGAAGGCATCTCCCACGTCTGGGTCGCGGGGAAAGAAACGCTCAGCGACACTGCGCATACTCATGCTCGTGAGGGCAGTCTGATCCGCGCCACAACCTGCTGCCATCACCACTAAGCGTAGGTCTGCATCACCCACAACTACATTTCATTTATCGGAGGTTATATTACAATGGCTATCATCGAAAAACGTCTGGAAGAACTCGGAATCGTCCTTCCCCCATCCCCGGAGCCGCGTTTCACTTATATTCCGGCTAACCGTACAGGCAATCTGCTTTATCTGTCCGGCCAGGATGCGCGCGATGCTAATGGCGTGCTAATCTATGAAGGCAAGGTCGGCAGCGACCTGACCATCGAGCAAGGTCAAGAAGCGGCTCGTCAGGTTATCATCAACTGCCTGGCTGTACTGAAGGGCTACCTCGGTGACCTGGACCGCGTCGTCAAAATTGTCAAGCTGCTCGGCTTCGTGAACAGCGCTCCTGGCTTCGGCGATCAGCCGTATGTTATGAACGGCGCATCCAACCTGCTGGTGGATGTATTCGGAGAAAACGGGCGTCACGCGCGCTCCGCTATCGGAACAAGCGATCTGCCGTTCCATACGCCAGTCGAGATCGAGATTATCGTCGAGATCCGCGATTAGTAGGAAAGTTGTTATCGACAGACAAAAGACCCTCTTCGCCAGCCTATGCTGAGCGAGAGGGTCTTCGTATGTCGTTTGTTTATTGTTCGTATGTCGTTTGTTTATTGTTCGTCTATCGTTCGTCCCGTGTCCAATCGTGTCCCGAATCGAAAATGCGGCCTGCCGGCCGATCAAGCCAGACCTGCGCGAACACGCTCCAGCAGCCTGGACTGCTCCTCCTGGTCTACATTCTCGACCAGCCGGGCGGCCGCCACGACAGGAAGCCAATCCCGGATTTCCTCCTCGGTGACCCCAGTTCCCCTTGTATATGCCTCTTTGTAGGCTGCGGCCATGTCTTCCCGGAACTGCTCGATCCAGGGAACCAGCTCAGCTGGTATACCGGGCGGAAGGGAAGCGTCCTGCAGCACCATCCAGGTGCGTGCCGCGTCACAGGCAGGATGTCCGGATACCGAGGTCATCCAGTCCAGGATGATAGGTCCGCGCAGCGAGATGATCACATTATCCGAGTGCAGATCCCCGTGGCACAGACGATCACCTGCCGGCAGTGATGCCAGCCGCTCCAGCACCCGCTGCCTCCAGGCAGCCTCTAGCAACGGGGTGTGGCGAATATACCGCTCCAGCATCTCCTTCTGCCGCGGAAGGGACAGAGCTGTCGAGGCCTGAGAGGAAGCCGATTCCTCTGCAGCAGCCGTTACCCTATGCACCAGCTCATGAAGTGAAGCCAGCAATGACCCGGCGGCACCAGGGTTCCATAGCCGGGAAGCTACCGCCTCCGTCAGCGTCGGACCGTTAATGCGTTCATAGATAATGCCGCTCCGTCCAGACACCTCTTCACGCCCATAGGTCCGAGGGACAGGCAATCCCTGCCCTTCTATCCATTGACTGATCTCCCATTCCCCATCACGCATATGCTCCATGGAGGGGAAGAACAGCTTGATAACACGCTCTGTGCTGCCCGCCTCCTCCTGCAGCCATTCGAATACTTCCGCCGTCTTGCCTTTCCCGATTCGTTGTCCAATCATCGTGGCGTCTCCTCTGCCTTTTTAATTCCTTTTTATATTTTTCCATATTCTAACATGACGCAGAGCAAGATGAATAGACTTGGCTTGAAATCATCCCGTGGAATCGGTATAACTGACTATAGGCGCCAACCTGGCGCAAAGGAGACCTTACCATGACCCGACCGCTCATCTTCAGCCTGCTTGTCGGCTTGATCCTCGCAAGCACTTTACAGCTATGGCCTTCCCATGCTCAGGAGACGTATCGCGATCAGATCGCGGTGCTGATGTATCACCACGTATCGGACGAAGCGGAAAGCGCGGCTACCGTCAGCACGGATCTGTTCCGCAGGCAGCTATCGTATTTGAAAGCCAAAGGCTATCATTTCATCACGATGGGAGATTTGATTCATTATTACGAGGGAGCCAGCGTGCCGGACAAAGCGGTGCTCGTGACATTCGACGACGGCTACCGCAGCTTCTACACCGACGCCTTCCCGATTCTGAAGGAATTGGATATCCCTGCGGTTAACTTCGCCATCACCAACGATCTGAACGATCCGGACCGCCCGGACATTCCGGCACTCAAGCCGGAGCAGATCGGCGAGATGCTCGCCTACCGTCCCGGCATGTTCAACGTGCAGTGTCATACCAACGCGCTTCACTATAAAGTCGGGCACGAAAGTGCCCTGACCGGCCGCCTGCCGACTGCAGCCGGCACATTGGAGAACGACGAGGAATACGCAGCCCGCATCCGTCAGGACAGCAATTCCTGCGCGAACAAGCTGCAGGAGCTGTATCACGATCCCAAGGCCGCGCAAACCTATGCTTATCCCTATGGCATCTATGACGCCACCGCGCAGGCTTATATCCAGGAAGCCGGGTTCCGCTACGCGTTCACCATCGTTAGCGGCATCGCTACACGGAACAGCGATCCGATGGCCATCCCGCGCATTAACGCCGGCCATCCCGGTATCGAGCCCGAATATCTGGACAAGTCGATTCAGCTTCGTACCCAGCGTCACACGTCCCCGTAGGGAGGAAGGCGCCGGAGCGAGCAAGTGGCAGCCGCCTGGGCCAGCGACGGGTCATACCTGCTTAGCTTGCGGACGAAATAGCAGGTTTCCGGCACATGATGCTGGAGGAAGCGGAGCGTGGTGCGGTTCATCACTTCCGTAGCCTTATATAAATCGATCACCCGCAGTACGAAGGCATTCATCTCCAGGGTCGCATGCCCTACATCGGCGGCAAGCTTCCTCTGGCGGGGAATGCCTGGCGGCGCAAAGCGCAGATACCCGCGGATATGGTGATTTTGCAGAATAAAGCCCCGGAACTGCTCGATAAATTGATCAGTCTTGAACATGATCCCCACCTCGATAGGGTCCAGCACATTGCGCAACAGGACCACATGGCCTAGCTGATCCTCCAGCCACAGATCGAGCAGCGACCACAGCGGCAGCGGCGCCGGGTCCTCGCCTTTGCCGTAGGCGGACAACAGACGCAAATATTCTTCGTTTTCATTCAACGTCCCGTTGAAATAAGTCGGGGAGAGGGAAATCATCAGCTCGTTCTCCACCCGTCTGCGCTGGACGTCGCCTTCAAACCGAAAATAACCGTAAGCAACTGGCCAAGCCTGCCTCGCAAATGCTGTCATCTGCTCGTCCCTGACTCCAGCTGAGGGGTCAAGCCGTCCCAGCTCCCCGATCAGAGCAGCAAAGGCCTGCACATACCGCTCGGCCTCCCCGACGAACCAAGCCTGACCCGCCGGGAGATGATCCCTGACGAATACGGCGTGATCCTGCAGCACCTCCAGCCAGAACAAATGCTCCTCCCACACCGAAATCTCTGCACTTCCCTTCAAACTTCCTCCTCCTTATGCCAATGTCCGGCTTACGTACACCGGCCCGCTGTCCCTACATGTATATGTACCGAATACAAGAGGTAGACGGCCGAGGTGCGAGGCGCTTACCATAACAAATAAGCCTTCCAGCCTCATGCTTGCAAAGGCATGGAAGGCTTATTTGAATTGTGACAAACGGCTAGCGCGCTGGAACTGCCATGCCTCCCCAGCAATAGCCCCGACTAAGCCAGCTCGAAAGTCTGGGCCAGCAGCTCGTACGAGCGAAGCCTAGCTGCCGGGTCTGCCCCAAAGGTGACCACGATCAGTTCCTCCACGCCATAATCACCGGCGAAATTCAGCATCTGCTCGCGGATCGACACCGGTCCGCCGACCAGCATCCGGCTGCGGTTTACCTGAATACGCATCCGGTCCCACTCCGTATACGGATAAGCCAGCGCTTCCTCATACGTAGGGAAAGGCCGCTGAAATTGCCCCTGTTCCAGCAGCAGAAGCGCCAATTCCACCGGAAGAGCGAGCCTTTCGGCTTCCTCATCCGTATCGGCACAGATCGCAATCACGCAGACATTCGCACGCGGTTCACTGCCGAGCGGTCCGGGACGGTAGCTGTCGAAGTAGCCCTTCACCGCTTCATGACCGCCATCTCCATTGATGAAGTGGGCGAACGAGAAGGCCGCACCCAGCTCCGAGGCCCGCTCGGCGCTGAAGGAGCTGGAGCCGAGCAGCCAGATATCCGGCTTCGTCTCCACGAACGGAGCGGCTCTTACGCCCTCGAACCGGTGTCCGGGCTCCAGGCTGTCCGCCAGGAACCCACCCAGATCGCGCAGCACATCGGGAAGCTGCTCATCGCTAGGCTTGGTCCGCCCGTAGCGCAGCGCCTGCGAGGCGATCGGCATCCCGCCCGGCGCCCGGCCGATACCGAGATCGATACGGCCAGGGTACAGCGCCTCGAGCACGCGGAAATTCTCTGCAATCTTGAATGGACTGTAATGCGGCAGCAGCACTCCGGCAGAGCCGATGCGGATGCGGGACGTATGTGCGCCCAGCGCTCCCAGCAGCACCTCAGGCGACGAGCCGGCGAGGCGAGGCGTATCATGATGCTCCGACACCCAGAAGCGCGAATAGCCCCAGCGCTCACCCAGCTTGGCCAGCTCAATCGTGCGGCGGAACGCATCGGTCGGTGTATCGCCGGGCATCAATGCGGATTGGTCCAGGATGCCTAGCTTCAGCTTGTGGTTGTTCAGTGTCCTCATTCCCTTCTCGCGTTACTTGGCATTGACCTCATTATACTCCTGGCGGACGTTGACGCCCAGTGAACCGTCCTCAGCCTTCCGCAGTCCGGGTAAAAAAACGGCGCATCGCTGACAGAGACCCCTCTCCTACGAGTGTCTGCCAGATAAAATTCCGTGTAATTGACTCGGGAATAGAAACTCAGTTACTATTAAGAAAATAGCCACTACTTACTGGAGGTTAGATATGTCTATGAACGCCGTCATTGAATTGCTTCAACGTCACCGCTCTATCCGCAAGTTCCAGCCGGTCCCGCTCACTCCAGAGCAGATCCAGGCCATCGTTGGCTCCGCTCAGATGGCCTCTACCTCCAGCAACGTCCAGGCCTACAGCTTGATCGCCATCAGCGATGAGGCTACCAAGCGCGAATTGGCCAGACTGGCCGGCAATCAGGCTTATGTCGCGGATAGCGGTTTGTTCATCGTGTTCTGCGCCGACCTTCACCGGATAGAGGAAGCCTCCAAGCGTCATCAAGACACTTTCCATACCAACACCGAGAGCTTTCTCGTCGCTACCATCGATGCCGCGCTGGCCGCGCAAAATGCTGCCGTTGCCGCCGAATCGCTCGGTCTCGGCATCTGCTATATTGGAGCCATCCGCAATAATCCGGAAGAGGTGAGCCAGCTCCTGAAGCTCCCGCAGCTCGTCTACCCGGTCTTCGGCATGTGCATCGGCACGCCGGACCAGGAGCCTTCCTACCGCCCTCGTCTGCCTCAGGCCGGCATTCTTCACTGGAATGCGTATGAGGAAACAACGATGCAGCAAGGCATCGATGAATATGATCGTACTATCCACCAATATTACCTCGAGCGTACCCAAGGACAAACGGTAACGACCTGGTCGCGTGGAATTGCCGATAAGTATCAGAAGCCGGTCCGGGCCCATGTGAAAACCTTTCTGGAAGCCCGCGGCTTTAAACTGGAATAATCTTATATCAGCGAGCAAGGGAACAGGCCGCCTATCTCGTATAAAAGGTTTCTGAACCAAACTTGGAACTTTAGGAAGCTGGGGAGCGTCTATTAGGGTGCAGTTATATTTTCTATAGCAGAAAGGAACAAACTTCATGTGGAATTCATACAAAGCCCCGCTGAGCCTTGCCGTGCTCGCCTGCGCGTTGGTCTTGGCAACCGCCTGCACCTCCAAGACCCCCGTGGACTCTGCAGCGCCCCCTGCATCTCAGAGTGAGACACCAAGCAGCAATACAGACTCTGGCCAGAAGCAGGCAGATTCAAATACCAAGACAACGGATTCTCCTCCTCAGCAGCCTGCTTCCGGAGGGGGAACCGTTAATCTCGGAGCTACTAATACGTCCAAGCCTTCTGCGAACTCCGGCGGAACAGCAGACCCGGGTAAAAAATCTGGGGACTCTGCAGCCAAGCCAGGCGATACAACCCGCAAGCCCGCTTCAGAAGGCGCAGACAAGCCCAAAGACGGATCGGTTCAAGTCATCGCCAAGCCTGCAGATATCGCGGTGATCGTCAATAAATCCAACAAGCTGCCAGATAACTATAAGCCTGATGATCTCGTTGATCCCGATGTGCCCTTTACGTTCAAGGAAAAAATAGAAAAGCGCAAGATGCGCAAAGAAGCGGCGGCAGCACTGGAGAAGCTTTTCAAGGCTGCCAAGGATGATAAACTCCCGCTCGCCGGGGTATCGGCTTTCCGTTCCAATGCGACTCAAACCACCTTATACAATAGCTATGTCAAGCAGCATGGTGAGCAAGAAGCCAATAAGTTCAGTGCCAAGCCCGGTCAAAGCGAGCATGAAACCGGACTTGCCATCGATGTGGCCGGCGCGAACGGCAAATGTCCGGCGCAAGACTGCTTCGGTGCAACGAAGGAAGCCAAGTGGCTGGCTGAGCATGCCCACGAATACGGGTTCATCATCCGTTACCTCAAGGGCAAAGAAGACATTACCGGTTACCAGTATGAGCCCTGGCATCTGCGTTATGTCGGCGTAGACCTGGCCAAGGACATCGTCAAGCAAGGCGTGACGCTGGAGGAGTATTTCAGTAAGGGCGTCCCGGTCAGCAAGCCGAAAAGCTAAGCAAGATCTCTTCTGAGAGAAAAAGCGCATGATCCAGCGACCGTGAGGAAGCTGGACCGTGCGCTTTTTTTGTATGACGGTAACGTGTTTATCCGAGATCCAGATAGCGGGAGAACATGGCAGCCTGGCCGCAGCGGATGCCTGCTTCATCCAAGACGTTCCAAACCGTTGCCTCGGCGATCATAAAGCGACGACCACTGCCGGATATGCGTACGCCGGTGTAGTCGCTAACGAAGCCCTGCTCCCTCACCGCGCGCATGAACGCCTCCCGGGCATCCCGCTCCATGGGCTCTGCCGTCAGCCGGGAGGGCATCCGGATGAACGTCTGCCAGTCCATCTCCCACAACTCCAAGGCCAGCCTGCTGCCGAAGTTCAATACCGGATCTTCTTCCATGCCATGGGACAGGATGTAGAGCGGAGCCTGGAATAAGCGGTCTGCTGCGGTTCCTGCTTCTCCCTCCTCCACCAGCCTGCGGCCGGTCCAATGCCGGTAGCTGTCAATCACCCGAAGCGCGTGCTCATTCGTCGCGCCAATTCCTGTGCGGATAGGTTCCATGCTGTTAACTCCCTCCTGATTCCGCTTCTCTGAATGAAGATACTTTACTTACTTTCGCTGCTTCTACCGCCATTTCCTCCATATCTATCAGACTGTGCATCAGCCGGAAAAAAGCCCAATGCTCAACAAGAGCACTGGGCCTGGACTTTCGTTCATTATAACGAACAGCAAGAGAGGCTAATACACCTTAGCCGCCTTATACTCGGCTGCGTTTTTCACGAGCGTTTGGCTGCCGGTCCCTGCATCCACAGTCGTATCGACCGTCTGCCACT
This sequence comes from Paenibacillus filicis, assembly GCF_038070315.1. Lineage (NCBI taxonomy): Bacteria > Bacillati > Bacillota > Bacilli > Caryophanales > Paenibacillaceae > Paenibacillus > Paenibacillus filicis. The sequence continues at coordinate 34,206 of NZ_JBBPCC010000037.1, forward strand.
TCCCGTCCAGGTACACTTCATTCCACGCATGATATTCCTTCACATGCTCCGACGATCCCATCAGCAGCTTAGTCGGCACGCCCACGCTGCGATTCATGGCTGCGAACAAGGAAGCGTAATCGTAACAGATACCTTTGCCTGAAGTCAGCACGCTGTCAAGGTCGGGGATGTAACCGGTCTGTACATTAGCAGCGAGATTGAAATCGTAGGTGACCGTGTTCACGATATAATCGTAGATGGCCTTTACCTTTTCTTGATCGGTCTTCTTATTCTGAGTCAGCTCACGGGCTTTTTCAACCACAGCTTCCGCTTCATTATAATTGATATTTTGAATAGAGTTCAGGTACACGCCAGCTGCATCCTTCACTTGAAGGTCTACCGAATCGTTGTATACCGATTTGTAGCGGTTGTCTGTTACCCGCTCTAGAATGGAGAGTGTGTACGCCCCGTTACCCAACTGAAGCGGGAAAAACTCTTCCTTCCCTGCAGCAGCCAGGTTGTACGTGTAGTTCACTCCGTCTTTGGTGACCATCAGCTTTGTCGCTTTGGTTCCCGATTCATAGGCAATCCCAATGACACCCTGATTCAGGTTCTTCAGATCCAGCCACGAGCTCGAATCCGGCTTGGCGGCTAGTGCTGCGGCCGGCAGGTAGAGCACAAACATACATACAGCAATGAACAATGCCGTCCACTTACGCATACATATAACTCCCTTCGGTAGCTGGCTGCCATACTTCTCACGAAGGGTAGGCCCTTTAGCTTTGCGTCCCTGCCTTTCGGGCAGGTTTGCCATTTATCGGTGCTAAGCTCTATGAATACAAAAAAACAATCCATTCGGTAACTGGCTGCCGTGCTCCTAACGGAGGGTAGGCCCTTTAGCTTTGCGTCCCTATCTTTCGACAGGTTTGCCGTTTATCGTGTATTGCTTAATTTGAGAGTATCATATTTTCCGTAAAATACAAGCCCAATCTTAGTGAAAAATACCTATTTCCCCAGGCCCTTCGTATTAGCTTCGTCTAGCCTGCACAATAAGCCGGTGTGTAGGATCGACAATCGGCTCGCAGGTAATCAGTGTAAGCACACTTTCCTTGTCGCTTCTCCTCAGTACCGACGTATCCGTAGGCTTCACAATCAGCGTCTTGTATACGGTATAGGTCAGCTTGCGGTCCTTCGTCTCCACGATGATTTCATCGCCGATCTTCAGCTCGTCGAGCCGGTTGAACAGACGTCCCTTGGTACGGACCCGGTGGGCGGCGATCGCCGCATTGCCTGGCTCGCCAAGCGGCGAGGTCTCCTTCATATGAGCCGCAGCGAACTTCATGTTGTCCTGTGTAGCTCCTTCCAGCACGGGAAGCCTCAGCTTGATCTTCTCGATTGACAGCACAGCAATGGCCGTCTCGGCAGTCAGAGATGCTGTATTCGATACGGTATCCGAAGCCTCTGAGGGCTGCACGCCCGCTTCAGGCGTATGCAACTCGGAGAGATTGGTTTCATCCTCCGTCCCTTGGCTGAACAAGCCTGACAGGCGCGCATATTCCTCAACCGTCCGTCTGTCCGAATCGGCGTCTGTGTATGCAGACTTGCCACCTGCTGCCGCAAAGCTTTGCTCCGTGGACTTCAGCAGCTGTCTTTCCAGGTAATCAGCATGCCATTCCATCGCCTTGGGCAGCAGGACGACAACAATCCCCGCAACCATCAGTACATAAGCCAATCCCTTCATCATTCGGCTCCTTACGCTTTCGTTTGTTCAGAGAAAGCCAAGGCTGCCGTTGTACCGACAGCCCTGTGTTCTCCTATACCCGCTTGGAGGAGCGCCGTTTCCTCAGCGCCGCTCCCAGCATAAACAAACCAAGACCTGTCAGCTGCAGCAGCAGATGACTGTCTTCCCCGGTCTTAGGCAACGCCGCTACATCAGGCAGTTGTCCTTGACCCGCTTCTTTCCCTAAGCCGTCCAAAGGAATTTTCTCGACATCGATGTCGAAGAATACTTCTTCTTCGTTGCCGTTCTCATCCGTAACGACAATGCTGAATTCGTCCTTGCCGGTATATCCCGGCTCAGGCGTATACACCCATTTGCCATCCTCGTCGATCGTGACTTGTCCATGCCCCGGCGGTTGGCCTACCGACGGCTTGCCACCTGGCGGTACCTTGACGGCTCCACCTGTCGGCGTGCCTTCATCGGTCACGATCTCCTGGACAGGCCCCGGCTTCGCCGGAGGCTCAGGTGTCCCCGGAGTTACAGGCGTTCCAGGTGAACCAGGAGTTCCTGGATTGCCTGGTGTTTCTGGCTTACCTGGAGTCACAGGCTTATCCGGGGTGGCAGGCTTCTCCGGAGTGACAGGCGTCCCAGGGTTCACAGGACCGGAAGGTCCACCGCTGGAAGGCTCTTCGACCAGCCCGAGATCGATGGTCAGATCTTCCCATACGGTAGCATCGCCGATCGTAATCTTCTCGGTGTAGCCGCCGATCCGTTTATTGGAATCCAGATCTCGTGGCACGCCAGGCGCTTCCTCGCGGGTAGCGATGTAGCCTCCCGGAAGTATGAACTGGACGTAGTAGTCACCGCCTAGCAACTGATCGAACAGGTAATAACCTGGACGGCCAGCGCTGTCATTGGCCGTTACGGTTTGCGTGATCAACTGCTTATCCTTGTCATACAGCTTCACCGTGACGCCGTTTCTGCCCAGAGCAGCCGCTTCGTCCTGCGCTCCGTTGCCGTTCGCATCCAGCCATACGTAGTTGCCGATGGCTCCCTTCGCTACCAAGCCCAGATCGATGCTATGATCGACCCAGCCGGCCGTCTCGCCGATCGAGATTTTGCCGGTAAAGCCATCGATATCCGTCACATTCGAATCAAGGCCCTTGTCCGTACCTTGCGCTTCGCGAGTCTTCGTATAATCGGCCGGGATGACAAATTGCACATAGTAGTCCCCTGCGAGCAGATCGTCGAAGAGGTAGTAGCCCGGACGGCCCTGAGCGTCATTGGCCGTAGTCGTGACCGCCACCGGAGTGCCGGAGGTGCTGTCTTTGTACAGCCGAACTTCAACGCCGTTCACACCGCGGGAATCCCCGTCATTCTGAATGCCGTCCCGGTTGTGGTCCAGCCAGACGTAATTGCCGATTTCTCCACGAGGCACCAGACCCAGATCAATCGTAAGATCGTCCCACTTGGACGGTCCAATCACGATCGCTTCGGTGAAGCCAGAAGCATCGGTCTTATTGGAATCCTGCGCTTCGCCCGTCGCATTCGTCTTCGTCACGCTATAATCGGCGGGGATGACAAATTGCACGTAGTACGTTCCAGCCGGCAATCCCTGGAACAGGTAGTAGCCGGGCTTGCCATCCTTGTCTCGCGTTACCGTCTGTGCCAGCGACGAGCCGGTTAGAGAGTCGTACAGCTTGACGGTAATGCCGTTGATGCCCGTCTCTCCTGCATCCTGAACGCCATCCTCATTGCGGTCCAGCCATACGTAGTCTCCGATGGAGCCTCGCGGAGCCGTAATGACCGGCAACTCATGCGAGGTCGTGCCGACAGGCGTCTCGTCCGGCTTCACCGTTACCGTATTGATCAGCCTGGAGCTACTTAGATCTGCAGCCTTCACCTGATACGTATACGTGATTTCCTTGGATTCCCCGGACTTCAGCAGTGCAATTGGAGCCAGTCCCGTTACTTTGGAGTCCGTGATCACCAGATTGTGCAGATCGCGGCTTCCCGTGTTGGTAATCGTCACGATATAGTCGATCCAAGTACCAGCTTGCCACACCGACAGTGCACTGCTCTTTTTCTTGACATCGAGTCCGGCCGTCGGGATCTTCGCCTCGTCCGTCCATGGTTCAGGCGATTCATTGTAGTACACGGTCGCCTTGTTCTTCAGGTCGGTCAGATCGATATCCGCACCGGTTACCATATATTCGCCGGCGAGCCGGATCGTCTTGCCGGGCTCCAGACTTTTGACTATAACCGACGGTTTCGTACCTGAATTGTCGAGTCCGGTGATGATATCCGGCCGGCTATGGCTGTTGCCGTTAAGCGGGATATCCAGACCGTCGTAAGTTAGCTTCGTAAAAGCAAAGCCCGACTGACCGCGGTCCAGCTCATCCGTCAACCTGATATTATGCAAGATCACCGATGAGTTGTTGGTGAAGCTTATGCTGTAACGCACCTTGTTGCCTGTTACGACATAATCCTGCGTCGGAGCAGCGACTGCACTGCCTTGCTCCACACTCTCGAGCTTCTTGCTCACCGTCGCCTTCGGATACCCGGCTCCGGCTCCTCCCTCGACCAGACCGAGATCGATGGTACGGTTCTTACCTGCCACAGGCAAGGTAATCTTGTCCGTACGGTAAGGCGTATACCCGCCTACAGAAGTGCCCTTCACCACATAGTTCGAATCCTTATTCTGGACATGGGTTGGGTCTGCACCCAGCGCATTGGCAACTGTCGGCTCATAATGCGCCGGCAATACAAACTCTACATAATAATCGCCTGCATCCAGTCCCTGAAACAAATAGTATCCGGGATTACCATTCACATCATAACCTGTTTTACTCGAGCGGTAAGGGGCTGTGTCGCCAGCTCGGTACAGATTGACCGTAATGCCATTGATGCCTGCCTTCTGTCCGTTGTCGTTCGGATATTCCTCGTTCTGCGTACCGTCGCGGTCGCTATCGAACCAGACGAAGTCCCCGATCTCCCCGAGCGGCACGTTCGTCCTAGCCGGGTCGATGATAAAGCCCACCTTATTCGGCGCGGTCGGGAGCATCTTGCTGCCTTCGTCGTTACCGTTCGTTCCAACCTCCGTCGCCTGAATGGCGAAGGAATTCCAGGCAATCGCATCGGTCGGAGCGCCAACCGGAGCGTCCATTTTCCAATCCAGCACGATGTACTCGCCTGCCGCCAGTCCCGTTCCTCCATTGATATTCGTAATCTCGAAATACAAGGAGTGGATGTCGGTCAGATCATCGCTATTGAAATGCCTCTGAGAGATCCATCCCGGCTTGACCGTGCTGCCGTTATCCAATTGATCGAACCGGACCGTCTGGGTCTGGTCCACGGACTTGCTGTAGTACGTTTCGAGATTGAACGTCACCGTCTTGGCGCCGGTTTCCGTCGTCGTGTAAGAGTAGCTATGGGCACCTGAACCCAGCACCTCCGCCAAGTTCGGCCGCCACTGCGAGCCTCTCAGCTCATAATCAGACCCTGCTCCCCAATCTGTTCTTACCGCCTTATCCCCTACATGAGGAAGAATGTCCAGCACGCTAATTTTCCCCAGCTTGGTATTCCCGCTATTGCGGATGACCAGCTTGTAATCCGCCGTGCCGCCTTCATACGTCACGCTGTAATAAGGAAATTCCGTATACTGCGGCTGATCGCTCGTATCGAACGGCTGGTCGGACACGGCTGGAGCCCCTGTGAAGCTACCGTCCTGCTCGTCGATCTTGATCGGAGCCAAGTCCCCACGATTCCACTTGGTGGATTGAACGACTGTCGCCTTCTTCACCGGCACGACGGCCGATGCATGCACGAAATATTCATCCACGCCCGGTGTCGGATCGAATCCGTATGCCGTATCCTTGATCGGGTTATTATGCGTCTTCCATTCGACGAACGTGTTCGGGTCATGATGCACCTGATCGCCGTTATGCCAGAACTGCGCCGCCGGGTCGGCCGTGGTGATGTACAAATCATTGGTGTATACGGGCCCGTCCGTACTCTTAGGCGTTCCCGCCTGCACCTCGCCCTTATACTTGATCTGGAAGCTCGTGTTCGGCGCGAAGCTGGCCGGATTGGCGGCATCCCATGACCATTTTACAAGTGTTCTACCTGTGCCGTTAAAGTTAGTCGTGACGATCTCGATCTTCGGTCGATTTGTGCCGTTCGGCGCATTCACCAGATCGAAGGAGTCTGCAAGCGTTTTGTTCGCCGCTACAAAGTAATTGAACCTCTGCGGCAGCAGATCATACAGCACCGGATTCACGTAAGGTCCGGTCGCCTTGATGTCATTTTTGACCGTTAAAACGAACGGCACCGCATCCAGAGGACGATAGCTGCCCGACACAGATTTCTCCGCAATCAGCCATGGCTTCTCGTTATTGATGCGGAAGCTGGCCGATGCTGCCTTCTGAGGCTGAGACTCCTGGGTCCATGTGCCAGGCGATGTTTCCTGCAAAGCCTTGTAATCCAGATAAACGTTGTTCGTCACCGTATCCCCATGAAGGAGAGGAGTGCCGGTTCCATTCAGCGTTTCTCTTACGGTACCCGATACGACGATGCCGTCAATGCTCTTGCCTACCGGAAGCGTGTCATACTTCCACTGCAGCTTCGTCACATACTGACCGCTGCCCAGAATAAGATCCCGCGCTGCGCTCAATCCGCTGCCAGCTTGTCCGATCTTGATCGTGCTGCCTGCGGTTGCATTCCCTGTGTATTTGACCAAGGTGCCGCTACTGTTTAACTCGTACCAGAATTCTTTCCATGCCAGCGAAGGCATCTGAATCGATTCGTAATTCATTCCGGTCGGTAGCGGGTCCGTCAGAACCAGGTCGTACAGCGGGCTGTTCACCTTCGGATTGGACGAGGTCCGCTTGTTGTCCACACCGCCGATGGTAAATTGCTGCTTCTGACCTGGGAATCGGTATGCGTACTGCCGGTCTTTCTTCAATCCCGGGTCGCCGGATACAGGAGGCCCCAGCAGCGTAACGACCGAATCCGTAATCTTCGGCACTGTGCCCTGGCCGCCATCCACCGAATAGGTATCGATCGTGACCGTGTTCGTGAAGCTCTGCGGAGCAGCCGTCGTAAACGTATGGCCGTAGCCGTCCGGGTACGTGATCTTGACCTCCGCCTCGAAAGACTGCCCTTGCGGGATTAACACGTTCTCCCAGACGATTCGGTGGTTCCCCGCATCTAGGCTCACGTTCTGCGCAGAGCCCTTCGTGAAGGTGACCCAGCTCGGAGAGACCCCTACCGGCAAATTATCATAGAAAAACGGTACGTTCAGCGTGCCATGGGCCGTATTGCCGGCAAAGGTACGCTTGATGCCAACCTTATACGTAACCGGACCACCCGTGATCGGTACCGAGCTGTCGCTCAGAGACTGCGTCTTGTAAGCCTCCCACTTGTCATAGGTGGCCTCGATCACCGTGCCTCCGTCACCCCCGCCGCCCGGGTTCGTCGGCGGAGCATCCGGATCGGCATTGATCGTGACGACCGCCGGCGCGTTAGTCGTCGTTGTATGACCTTCCGAATCGGTCACTTCGACCGTCGCCGTGTTGGTCGTGCTGACCGGCTGGTTCACCCAGGTGTGATCCGCCTTCACCTTAATCGAGAACGATAACGAGCTGCCTGCCTTCAGCAGGTTCGGATTCGTCACCTCGCGGATCAGCTTCTGGCCCTGGATGATATCCCAGTCGCTGTCCTCATTCTCCAGAATCACGAACTGCGAAGGCACCATATCCGTGATCTTAATGCTCTCCACACCGACCGCCGTTGCGCTGGCGACGGCAAACTGCAGATTGTACGTGAACGTCTCACCGACCGCTACCGCCGCCTTGCTGGCGGATTTCGTGAAGGTAAACGTCGGCGCAGCCGCAAAGCCATGCAAGGCAAGCGGCTGGAGCACCATCTGCAGCAGCAGGGCCCACATCAGCAGGATGGAGACTCTGTTGATTCCTTTAGACTTTCTACGAAGCCTCATTGCCCGGTAACCTCTCTCTCCTAACGGTTCTATCATCGTTCCTGATCATAGCATCAGGTTCTGAACGAGAACTGAACAGGAGTAAAGGCCTAGGTTGGGGGACGAGGAATTACGATCCTTGTCATGGCTGTTGTTGCGGTTTACTATATCCAATGGCTTTGAAGACCGCATTGATCATGAATCAAACACATCCAGACAAGTATTTTCTTTCTGAAAAAACAACAGTATACTGAAATATATAGCAATAAGCAGGAGGAGTTTTATGATGATCCGCAAAGCCGTTACAGGAGACTTGATTGTCATACAAGACATGATTGCACAGACCGTTGAGGTTATGCATGAAGAAGGAAGCGACCAATGGAATGCTTCTTACCCCACAATTCTTCACTTTGAACAAGATATGGAGCATCAATCGCTGTATGTAAAAGAAGCGGAACAAGGTGTCATAGCTTGTATCACCATAGACCAAAAGCTCGCGCCTTCATACCTTGGTATTCCTTGGTCAGAACCGGATGCACCTGCTGCGACATTCCATCGGCTTGCCGTCAGTCCTTACGCTCGTCAAGGCGGGCTAGCTAAGGAACTGATTCACTTTGCAGAAAGTGTCGCCTTCGCTCAAGGCATCCGATGGATGCGAATCGATACCTACTCCCTGAACCACAAAGCACAGGCCCTGTTCACCCGACTTGGTTATGTGAAGAGAGGTGAACTGGTTTATCCTGATAAATCAAAACCTTTTTATTTCTATGAAAAGGAAGTAGTCGGGTTATAGATCTATTGCTCTTTATGAATAGTGAAAGGGTCTGTAAAATAGAACGTGGAACCTTTGAAATCGAGAAAAGTTGGGCATACTGACATCATAGAAAACTCGATTCGGAGGAAACCAAGATGACCGAAAAGTTTTGGACCAAAAGAGATATCCGTGC